>NZ_NHZE01000128.1:0-948 GCF_002207995.1 Pantoea sp. VS1 | reverse complement strand
CGCCGCCTCCTCGCTGGTCGCGCCCGCCGCCTGCGCGTCACTCATGTACTGGAACTCATCCGGTTCGGTGCTGAACATGGCCCGGGTGACCGGGTCGACAAACAGCCGGTGGAAGGAGCTGCCCTTCATGGTAGAAATCATGACGGAGCTGAAGCCCGTGTCGCCGGCGGGCTGGAAGCCCTGGACGATTTCGGTTTCCATCTCGCTGAACTGGTCTTTATTTGCGGCCAGATAGGTTTTGAACGCCTTCGTATCCTGCAGCAGCGTCACCTTAATGCCGCTGTTATTCCAGGCGGCTGCGGCCGCTGACGGCGCGGGCTTGTCCGGGAGTCCGGTAAAGTCGCTGATACTCTGCGTAATAGTAATGAAGGCACCTTTGTGACGACGCACCGTGCGGTAGCCGGTTTCGATAAAGCGCGCGGCGTGCGGGTTCTGGCCGCTGAACAGACGCCAGGCCTCGTCGATGATGGCCACTTTTTTCAGCTTGCGCGACGAGTGGAACATTTTTTCCTGAATCGCCAGGATGAGCGAGTACAGTACTGCGGAAAGCAGGTGGGGGCTGTCTTCCAGGCTCAGCAGCTCCAGCACCGTGAAGCGCGTTTCCCCGTCGAGCGTCGGGTTGTCGGAGTTGAAATACTCGCCGTTGGTGCCCCAGGTGCACCACTGGTCCAGCAGCAGCACCAGCTCATCAATACGGCTCATGATGGTGGGCTGCCGGCCGTACTCTTTCATTACCTCATCCGACTTCAGGTAGGCCACCACGTCGTCGATGCGCGCCTTATTCTGCTTTGCCTCGTACGCCGCGACCACGCCCTTCTGCAGGATGGCCTCGCTGATTTTATCCAGCGCCTCTGCCGGACTGGCCAGCACGGCGAGCAGCCCCTTGATGCGCTCCGCGGAGCGCTTGATGCTGGTGACGTTGGCAAACGGGTTAAAGCGCAGCGTGGC
>NZ_NHZE01000127.1:0-844 GCF_002207995.1 Pantoea sp. VS1 | reverse complement strand
GGATAAAATCAGCGAGGCCATCCTGCAGAAGGGCGTGGTCGCGGCGTACGAGGCAAAGCAGAATAAGGCGCGCATCGACGACGTGGTGGCCTACCTGAAGTCGGATGAGGTAATGAAAGAATACGGCCGGCAGCCCACCATCATGAGCCGTATTGATGAACTGGTGCTGCTGCTGGACCAGTGGTGCACCTGGGGCACCAACGGCGAGTATTTCAACTCCGACAACCCGACGCTCGACGGGGAAACGCGCTTCACGGTGCTGGAACTGCTGAGCCTGGAAGACAGCCCCCACCTGCTTTCTGCGGTGCTGTACTCGCTGATACTGGCGATTCAGGAAAAAATGTTCCACTCGTCGCGCAAGCTGAAAAAAGTGGCCATCATCGACGAGGCCTGGCGCCTGTTCAGCGGGCAGAACCCGCACGCCGCGCGCTTTATCGAAACCGGCTACCGCACGGTGCGTCGTCACAAAGGTGCCTTCATTACTATTACGCAGAGCATCAGCGACTTTACCGGACTCCCTGACAAGCCCGCGCCGTCAGCGGCCGCAGCCGCCTGGAACAACAGCGGCATCAAGGTGACGCTGCTGCAGGATACGAAGGCGTTCAAAACCTATCTGGCTGCAAATAAAGACCAGTTCAGCGAGATGGAAACCGAAATCGTCCAGGGCTTCCAGCCCGCCGGCGACACGGGCTTCAGCTCCGTCATGATTTCCACCATGAAGGGTAGCTCCTTCCACCGGCTGTTTGTCGACCCGGTCACCCGGGCCATGTTCAGCACCGAACCGGATGAGTTCCAGTACATGAGTGACGCGCAGGCGGCGGGCGCGACCAGCGAGGAGGCGGCG
>NZ_NHZE01000126.1:0-33202 GCF_002207995.1 Pantoea sp. VS1 | reverse complement strand
ACGCTGCCGCTGTCTGGCGCGAGCAGGCCGAGTACCGTGCGCACCAGCGTGGACTTGCCGGCTCCGTTGGGGCCCAGCAGAGTGAGAATTTTGCCCGGCTGCAGCGACAGGCTGATGCCTGCCAGCACCGCGCGCTGGCCAAACTTCACTGAAATGTTTTCGAGTGTAACAAGTGACGACATGATATTTACGGGTTGCATTGAATTTCGAATGTTATAATATCACATTCCATCACCTGGTCACGATGGAATGACGCATTATGTTACACAATAAAAAGCGCCTGGCTTTTACCCTTTCTGCGGCGGCGTTAAGCCTCGCCACCACGTTTTCCGCGCAGTCTGCGGTGGTGGCTTCAATCAAGCCTCTCGGATTTATCGCAGCCGCCATTGCCGATGGCATTATGCCGGTTGAAGTATTGCTGCCGGACGGTGCCTCAGAGCACGATTATGCCTTACGGCCATCCGATGTAAAACGTATTAAAAACGCTGACTTAGTAGTATGGACCGGTCCGGAGATGGAAGCCTTTCTGACGAAGTCCGCCGGGGAGTTACCGGCCAGTAAGAACCTCGAAATTGCCGCCTTGCCTGGCGTAAAACCGCTATTGATTAGCGGCGGTGAAGATGAGGACGAACATGAGCACGGTCACGATCACGACCATGACTCAGACAATTCTGAGAACCAGGACCCGTCTCATACTCATCATCACCACGGCGAGTTTAATATGCACCTGTGGATGTCGCCGGAGATTGCGAAACAATCTGCTGTTGCAATCCACGGAAAATTATTGGAACTTATGCCGCAAAGCAAAGCCAAACTTGACGCCAACCTGCAGCAGTTTGAGGCACAATTGGCGGACACAGACAAACGGATTGGCGCACAACTCGCGCCGGTACGGAACAAGGGTTATTTCGTTTTTCACGACGCTTACAGCTACTTTGAGAAACATTACGGTTTATCACCATTAGGTCATTTTACCGTCAATCCTGAGATCCAGCCGGGCGCCCAGCGTTTACATCAAATACGAACACAGTTGGTTGAGCAGAAAGCAGTCTGCGTTTTTGCTGAACCACAATTCAGGCCGGCGGTCATCGATGCCGTGTCTCGCGGAACCAGCGTGCGTAAAGGCACCCTCGACCCGTTAGGCATGGGAATCAGCTTAACCAAAGACAGCTACGTGAAATTCCTCTCACAGCTGTCAAGCCAGTATGCGAGCTGCCTGAATGGAGCATAGAGGAATAGGTAAAAGTGCAGCAGATAGCCCGCTCTGTCGCCCTCGCATTTAATAATTTGCCGCGCCCCCACCGCGTTATGCTGGGGTCACTCACCGTTGTTACACTGGCCGTCGCTGTCTGGCGGCCTTACGTCTATCATCCCCGCGATGTTGCGCCCATCGTGAAAGACATTACGCTGGACAAAAACGAGCTGCGCACGCTGCTGCCGGAAGCCAGTGAACCGATCGATCAAACCACGGCGGAACCGGAAGACGAGATCCCGTCGGATGACATCGACAAAGACGTACCGGTCAATCCCGATCAGCATGACTACACTGTTTCCTCAGGCGATACGCTGAGCAGCGCGCTTAATCAGTACGGTATCGATCTCGGTGACATCAATGCGCTGGTCAGCAGCGACAAGAGTTTGCGTAATCTGCGCGTGGGGCAGCAGCTGAGCTGGACGCTGGATGCCGATGGCGCGCTGCAGGACTTCACCTGGGAGATCGATCGGCGTGAAACCCGCACCTATGCGCGTCAGCCGAACGGCAGCTTTAAGATGCAGCAGGAGATGCAGAAGGGTGAATGGCAGAACAGCGTCCTGAAAGGCGAAGTGCGCGGCAGTTTCGCCGCCAGCGCCCAGCGCGCCGGCCTGACCAGCGCCGAAACCAGCAGCGTGATTAAAGCCATGCAGTGGCAGATGGATTTCCGCAAGCTGCGCGCCGGCGATGACTTTAGCGTACTGATGTCGCGCGAGATGCTGGACGGTAAAAGTGCGCAGAGCCAGCTGCTCGGAGTGCGCCTGCGCACCGGCGGTAAAGATTACTACGCGTTCCGCGCGGAAGACGGCAAGTTCTACGACCGCAACGGCTCCGGTCTTGCGCGTGGCTTCATGCGCTTCCCGACGGTCAAGCAGTACCGTGTCTCGTCAAACTTCAATCCGCGCCGCCTGAATCCGGTGACCGGGCGCATCGCGCCGCACAAAGGCGTCGATTTTGCGCTGCCGATTGGTACGCCTGTACTGGCCGTCGGCGATGGCGAAGTGGTAATCGCGAAAAACGGCGGAGCCGCCGGCAACTACGTCGCGATCCGTCACGGTCGTCAGTACATGACCCGCTACATGCATCTGAGCAAAGCGCTGGTGAAACCGGGACAGAAAGTGAAACGCGGCGATCGCATCGCGCTTTCCGGTAACACCGGTCGCTCCACCGGACCGCATCTGCATTATGAAGTGTGGATCAACAACCAGGCAGTCAACCCGCTGACGGCGAAGCTGCCGCGCATGGAAGGGCTGACTGGTAAAGATCGCAGCACCTATCTGGCGCAGGTGAAGAGTTATCTGCCACAGCTGACGCTGAAATAACGTTAATTTCCGGGCAAACGCGCAAAAACCGACGGATTCTTCGTCGGTTTTTTGCTATCTGGCCTGTGAAGATTGCAAAATTACCTGCCGTCACTATTATTGAGCCGTCATTGTCAGAGGCGAGTGCATGGAAACCCGAAAAAAAAATAACAGTGAGTTTATTCCCGTTTTTCAACGTTCTTTTTTAAAGCCGAAATACTGGGGCAGCTGGCTGGCGATTGGTGCGCTGGCCGGTATGGCGATGCTGCCGGCAAAGGTGCGCGATCCGGTGCTGGGCGGGCTGGGTAAGTTTGCCGGCAAGCTGGCGAAAAGTGCGCGCCGCCGTGCGCTGATCAATCTCTACTATTGCCTGCCGGAGCTCAGCGAAGCGCAGCGCGAAGAGATTGCTGATCGTATGTTTGCCACCGCGCCGCAGGCGATGGTAATGATGGCCGAGCTGGGGATGCGTAATCCTGAACGCGTGCGCCAGCGCGTTGAGTGGCACGGCCGCGAGATCATCACGGCGCTGCAGGAGAATCATGAGAACGTGATTTTCCTCGTGCCACACGGCTGGGGCGTCGATATTCCGGCGATGCTGCTGGCCTCGGAAGGCCAGATGATGGCGGCGATGTTCCACAATCAAAGCGATCCGCTGATGGATTATATCTGGAACACCGTGCGTCGCCGTTTTGGCGGCCGCATGCACGCGCGCAACGACGGCATTAAACCGTTTATCGCCTCGGTGCGTCAGGGCTATTACGGCTACTATCTGCCGGACCAGGATCACGGTGCTGAGCACAGCGAGTTTGTCGATTTCTTTGCTACCTATAAAGCGACATTGCCGGCGGTCGGGCGTCTGATGAAAGTATGCCGCGCGCGCGTCGTGCCGCTGTTCCCGGTGTATAACAGCGCGACGCACAAGCTGGAGATTTATGTGCGCCCGCCGATGGACGATTTGCTGGATGCCGATGACACCACGCTGGCGCGGCGCATGAACGAAGAGGTGGAAATCTTCGTGCGCCCGCATCCGGAGCAGTACACGTGGATTCTCAAACTGCTGAAGACGCGTAAAGAAGGGGATATTGAGCCTTACGCGCGGAAGGATTTGTACCCGCGTAAATAGCTAACGCGTGCTGAACCGTGCCGCCCGGCACGGTTCGTCATCACTCATTCGACGCTTGTCAGGAGACTGCGCCGCTTGCGCTCGCGCAGGAACAGCGTCACCAGGCCAAACCACAACACGCCGGCGACGAAGTTTATCGCGCTGAACCACGGCGTACCGCCGCTGAAATAACCGCTTTTCGCCACTTCAATCCCTGCCGCCAGCGTCAGAATGCTGATCATCCCCAGCATGGCGGCGATGCTGCCTTTGCCTTCGCTGCTGGAATAGAGCGTCAACCGGTACAGCCCGGCGTTGACCATCCCGGCACCAAACGCATACAGGCTAAGACCGGCGGTGAGCAGCAGGTAACTGTGGCTGTTGAGCAGGTTCGCCACCAGCGCGATGCTCAGGCCGAGCAGAATCGGCCAGGCGGCAAATTTTACCGGTTGCTCGATGGCCACGCGTCCCGCCAGTTTGCCCAGCGTCAGGTTACCGGCGATCATCGCCAGAAACACCGGTAATTGCAGCAATGCATACTGCAGGCGGGATAAGCCCTCTTCATGCATCAGAATCACCGGCGACAGCGCCACCCAGGTAAGAATCGGGATGAACACCAGGCCGATAGCGAAGGAGCCGTACATCACCTGCTTATCGCGCGCCAGCCGTCCGTAGCCGCGCGCCAGGTTCGGTAATGCAATGGAGTGGCTGCGATCGCCGGCGGTTTCCGGCATGATGCGCCACAGCACCACAAACGCCAGCAGGCTGCAAACCGCAAACAGCCAGAACATGCTGCGCCATTCGCCCACCGTGAGCCAGGCGGCACCGGCCAGCGGACCCGCCAGCGGTGCCAGCAGCGCCACGTTAGCCATCAGCGCCATCATGCGCACAGCTAACGCCTCGTCAAACGCCTCCTGCACTGCGGCATAGCTTACTGCGCCAATGAAGCACAGGCTGATACCCTGGATAAAGCGCAGCGTAACGAACTGCTCGATGTTGCTCACCCAGGTGGTGAGAACACAGGCGGCGGCAAAGAACAGAATGCCGAACAGCAATACCGGACGCCGGCCATATTTATCCGACAGCGGACCGAGTAGCCACTGCAGCACCACGCCGCCCATCAGATAGGCAGTGAGTGAGGTGGATACCCATTCCGGGCCGACGTTAAACTCGGCGGTGACCAGCAGCATGCCGGGCTGAATCATGTCATGGGCGATGTAGGTCGCGAACTCAAACAGCACCAGCGCGAGCGGAAACAGCAGCACGCGCCCGGTGAGTTGACTGATGGGTTGATAGCGGGCCATCTGGCCTCCTTGTCAGTGAAAAATAAAACGCGACTGCCAGGCAGTCGCGTTTGTCCATGTTGTTACAGCCGCTGTCAGGAGGTGCGTAAAACTCAGTCTACGCGCAGGACACGGCTGGTGTTGGTGGTGCCGGTGGTCGCCATCACGTCGCCCTGGGTGACAATCACCAGGTCGCCGGAGACGAGGAACCCTTTGTCGCGCAGCAGATTAACCGCATCGTGCGCGGCGGCGACACCATCGTTGTTGCTGTCAAAGAACACCGGCGTCACGCCACGGTAAAGCGCGGTCAGGTTCAGGGTACGTTCATGACGTGACATTGCGAAGATCGGCAGACCGGAAGTGATGCGCGACGTCATCAGTGCGGTACGACCAGATTCGGTCATGGTAATGATGGCCGACACGCCCTGCAAATGGTTAGCGGCGTACATCGCCGACATGGCAATCGCTTCTTCGATATTGTCGAACTGCACGTCCAGGCGGTGTTTGGATACGTTCACGCTTGGAATTTTTTCCGCGCCAAGACACACCTTCGCCATCGCCGACACGGTTTCCGCCGGATACTGACCGGCCGCCGTTTCCGCCGACAGCATCACCGCATCGGTGCCGTCCAGCACGGCGTTTGCCACATCCATCACTTCCGCGCGGGTCGGCATCGGATTAGTGATCATCGACTCCATCATCTGGGTAGCTGTAATGATGGTGCGGTTCAGCTGACGCGCGCGACGAATCAATGCTTTCTGAATGCCCACCAGCTCCGGATCGCCAATTTCCACGCCGAGATCGCCACGCGCCACCATCACCACGTCAGAGGCGAGGATGATGTCATCCATCGCTTCCTGCGTTGCCACCGCTTCGGCGCGCTCCACTTTCGCCACCAGTTTGGCGTCGCAGCCGGCATCGCGTGCCAGACGGCGCGCGTAGTTCATGTCTTCGCCGTTACGCGGGAAGGAGACCGCCAGATAGTCGACGCCAATTTTCGCCGCGGTAATGATATCCAGCTTATCTTTTTCGGTCAGCGCTTCAGCCGACAAACCGCCGCCGAGCTTGTTGATGCCTTTATTGTTGGAGAGCGGACCGCCGACGGTCACTTCGGTGAACACTTTCACCCCCTGAACTTCCAGCACCTTCAGCTGCACACGACCGTCGTCCAGCAGCAGGATATCGCCCGGCACCACATCTTCCGGCAGGCCTTTATAGTCGATACCGACTTTCTCTTTGTCGCCTTCGCCTTTGCTCAGGTTGGCATCCAGCAGGAAGCGGTCACCGACATTGAGGAAAACTTTGCCTTCTTTGAAGGTTGATACGCGAATTTTAGGGCCTTGCAGATCGCCAAGAATGGCGACGTGGCGACCGAGTTTGGCCGCAATCTGCCGCACTTTATCGGCGCGCAGTTGATGATCTTCCGGGGTGCCGTGGGAGAAATTGAGTCGCACAACGTTAGCGCCCGCCGCGATGATTTTTTCGAGGTTGTTGTCGCGATCGGTGGCGGGGCCGAGGGTTGTAACGATCTTGGTTCTTCTGAGACGTCTGGACATGAAGGACTCCGTTGACAAAGTATCGTGTCGATCACAAGTGACACGCAATGGTCACTCATTCTATATGATCGAGGGGCTGTGATTCGACTCACATTGTGAATGTGATGTTAATTATTTTGCTGTGCGCGTGATTCCGGCGTCGGCTTTTCGAGGCGCGACGCTTTCAGCGCCTCTTTTACCCGTTTGAGATTCTCGCGGAAAGCGGAACCGCGCTCCAGGGTAAAACCGGTTGCCAGCACGTCAACCACGGTGAGCTGCGCCAGGCGGGAAACCATCGGCAGATAGATGTCGGTATCTTCCGGTACATCCAGCGTCAGCGCCAGCGTGGCTTCCTCTGCCAGCGGCGATCCGGGCGAGGTGATAGCCAGCACGGTGGAAGCGTTTACACGCGCCAGGCGAGCCAGTTCTATCATATTTTTGGTGCGGCCAGTATGCGATATCAGAACAAACACGTCATTTGGTCCACTATTTATGCAACTCATGCGCTGGATCACAATATCCTCGGACCAGATGACCGGCAGATTAAAACGCAGAAATTTATTGGTGGCATCATGCGCCACCACCGCCGAGGCGCCAAGGCCAAAGAAGGCCACTTTATGGGCCTGTGACAATGCCTGCACCGCCTGAGCCACCACCTGCATATCCAGTTGCTGACGCACGCGGCTGAGTCCCGCCAGCGCGGAATCAAAAATCTTGTGGCTGTAGCGTTCTACGCTGTCATTTTCTTCGACATCGCGACTGACCCAGCTCGGTCCTTTGGCCAGACTCTGTGCCAGCTGCAGCTTGAAATCGGGAAAGCCGCGCGTGCCCATGCGGTGACAGAAGCGGTTCACCGTCGGTTCGCTGACCTGCGCCGCCTGTGCCAGCGTGGCAATGCTCGAGTGCATCGCCTGCTGCG
The DNA here is from genome assembly GCF_002207995.1 of Pantoea sp. VS1. Classification (NCBI taxonomy): domain Bacteria; kingdom Pseudomonadati; phylum Pseudomonadota; class Gammaproteobacteria; order Enterobacterales; family Erwiniaceae; genus Pantoea; species Pantoea sp. VS1. Next base: position 25,813 of record NZ_NHZE01000126.1, on the reverse strand, counting down.
GCGCGGCCAGAATCTGTTCTGCCACTTTGCGTTCTGATTTGCTCAGCGCGGCCAGCTGCGCCTGTATTTGATCCAGCATGTTGTTAACCCGATGACCATCAATCACTTTTTTTGCGTTCACCCGTGCGTGAAATAGCTGCCAATTATGCGGAATATACCGTGTAATAGCCTGACGTACGCAGCGGCGGACAAATGTAACCGCGCTTTTTTTGTCATACTTTGATCGCTGCCGGGTTTTCGCCCGACAAACATCGAAACAGAAAAAGGCGCGTTAGCGCACTTCGCAACACGTTAAATGCGCCCCGGCGGTGCAGGATAATCACCTGTAACCGACCGCAGCCGGGTTGTCCTGGCGCGGTGAAAAAAGTACATTGTGCTGTAAGAAAATTACAATAAGGACCCGGCAGGATGAGGACGCTCAGGCCGGGTATATCCTGCAACGAGGAGAGGAAAATGGCGGTAACACAAACAGCCCAGGCATGCGATCTGGTGATTTTCGGTGCCAAAGGCGATCTTGCACGCCGGAAACTGTTGCCTTCACTGTATCAGCTGGAGAAAGCCGGTCAGATTCACGATACCACGCGCATTATTGGCGTGGGTCGCGCGGAGTGGGACAAAGAGGCCTACACCAAAGTGGTGCGTGAAGCGCTGGAAACCTTCATGAAGGAGAAGATTGACGAAGCGCTGTGGGACAAGCTCAGCGGCCGTCTCGACTTCTGCAACCTCGACGTTAACGACACCTCGCACTTCTCGAAACTGGGCAAGATGCTGGATCAGAAAAACCGCGTCACCATCAACTACTTTGCCATGCCGCCGAGCACCTTTGGCGCCATCTGTGAAGGCCTGGGCGCCGCTAAACTCAACGCCAAACCGGCGCGCGTGGTGATGGAGAAGCCGCTTGGCACCTCGCTGGAGACTTCGCAGGAGATTAACGACAGCGTCGGTAAATTCTTCGATGAAAGCCAGGTGTTCCGTATCGACCATTATCTTGGTAAAGAGACGGTGCTCAACCTGCTGGCGCTGCGTTTTGCCAACTCGATTTTCGTCAATAACTGGGACAACCGCACCATCGACCACGTGCAAATCACCGTGGCGGAAGAGGTGGGTATCGAAGGCCGCTGGGGTTACTTCGACAAAGCCGGCCAGATGCGTGACATGATCCAGAACCACCTGCTGCAGATCCTCACCATGATCGCCATGTCGCCGCCGTCCGATCTCAGCGCTGACGCGATTCGTGATGAGAAGGTGAAAGTGCTGCGCTCGCTGCGCCGCATCGACCAGACCAACGTGCGCGAGAAAACCGTACGCGGTCAGTACACTGCCGGTTTTGTGCAGGGCAAAAAAGTGCCGGGCTACCTGGAAGAAGAGGGGGCTAACAAGCAGAGCAGCACCGAAACCTTCGTCGCCATCCGCGTGGATATCGATAACTGGCGCTGGGCGGGCGTGCCTTTCTACCTGCGCACCGGTAAGCGTCTGCCGACCAAGTGCTCAGAAGTGGTGGTGTACTTCAAAAACCCGGAAATGAACCTGTTTAAGGACTCTTACGCCGAACTGCCGCAGAACAAGCTGACGATTCGTCTGCAGCCGGACGAGGGCGTGGATATTGAGATCCTCAACAAGGTGCCGGGTCTCGATCACAAGCACAAGCTGCAGACCACCAAGCTGGATCTGAGCTACTCCGAAACCTTCAATCAGTCGCATCTGGCGGATGCCTACGAGCGTCTGCTGCTGGAAACCATGCGCGGTATTCAGGCACTGTTTGTGCGCCGCGATGAGGTTGAAGCGGCGTGGACCTATGTCGATTCGATTATTGAAGCGTGGAATGCGGATGGCGACGCCTCCAAACCGTATCAGGCCGGCACCTGGGGCCCGGTGGCGTCGGTAGCGATGATTACCCGCGACGGCCGTTCGTGGAACGAGTTTGAATAACCGCTCCTGCATTGCTGACTGAGAGATTTATGATAACGCCCCTGCGCTGTTCGCCAGGGGCGTTTTGTTTTCAGTCAGCGAGGGTTTACCCTGGTCGCCATGAATGGCGACTCTGCAGACGGATGCGGAATGATGCGCACCAGGCAATCATTCAAAAATGAACCGCGGTTTCAAAAATTGATGATATCCAATAGACGTCCGTCCGGCCGATCTTGTATGGTAGGGCTCTCTTTCTGACAGCGTGACCGCGCGTCGGGCTGTCTCTCCTGAGGAAACGTAATGAAGAACTGGAAAACGAGTGCGGAACAGATTCTGACTACCGGCCCGGTTGTGCCGGTGATTGTAGTCAACAAGCTGGAACATGCGGTGCCGATGGCCAAGGCGCTGGTCGCAGGTGGCGTGCGCGTGCTGGAAGTGACGCTGCGCACGCCGGTGGCGATGGATGCGCTGCGGGCAATGATCAAAGAAGTTCCGGAAGCGATTGTAGGTGCCGGCACGGTGATCAATATCCAGCAGCTGAAAGAAGTGACCGACGCCGGCGCGCAGTTTGTCATTAGCCCGGGGCTCACTGAGCCACTGCTCAAGGCGGCGGTGGAAGGCCCGGTGCCGCTGATTCCAGGCATCAGCACAGTGTCAGAACTGATGGTCGGCATGGATTATGGTCTGCGCGAGTTCAAGTTCTTCCCGGCAGAGGCTAACGGTGGCGTCAAAGCGCTGGCGGCGATTGGTGGTCCATTCCCGCAGGTGCGTTTTTGCCCGACCGGCGGCATTTCCCCGGCCAACTATCGTGACTATCTGGCGCTGAAAAGCGTGCTGTGTATTGGCGGCTCGTGGCTGGTACCAAACGATGCGCTGGAGAGCGGCGACTGGGATCGCATTACGCAGCTGGCGCGTGAGGCTGTGGCAGGTGCGGCTTCACCCCGCTAATCGTTAATAGCGCTGCCGCGCAACTGCTACGCGGCAGCGGTCAATTTTTTGCGGGTGGTGATGGCGCTGCGTCACCACCCTGGCAATCAGCCCTGAACCTGCACGGCCGCGGCGCTGGCAATGGCGCGGGCCACGGCATCATCGGTGCTGTCACCTGTCGCCAGCGCGACGCCCAGACGGCGCTGCCCCGCAATTTCCGGCTTACCAAACAGGCGCAGCTGCAGACCCGCACCGAGTGCGGCTTCCACATTCACAAACTGCACGTTGTGGCTATCGAGCTGTGGCAGGATCACCGCCGAAGCAGCCGGTCCATACTGGCGAATGCCGCCAATCGGCAGGCCGAGGAAGGCGCGCACGTGCAGCGCGAACTCAGAGAGATCCTGCGAAATCAGCGTCACCATACCGGTATCGTGCGGACGCGGAGAGACTTCGCTGAACACCACCTCGTCGCCGCACACAAACAGCTCCACGCCAAACAGGCCGTAACCGCCGAGCGCTTTCACCACGTTAGCGGCGATATCCTGTGCGCGCTGCAGGGCCAGTTCGCTCATCTGCTGCGGCTGCCAGGATTCACGATAATCACCGTCTTCCTGACGATGACCAATTGGCGCGCAGAAGTGGATGCCGTCCACCGCGCTGATGGTCAGCAGGGTGATTTCAAAATCGAACTTCACGACGCCCTCGACAATCACCCGGCCCGCGCCCGCGCGTCCGCCTTGCTGCGCGTAATCCCAGGCGTGATCCAGCTGGCTGGCTTCGCGTATGAAGCTCTGGCCTTTACCGGAGGAGCTCATTACCGGTTTCACGATGCAGGGGAAACCGATCTCGTGCGCGGCCGCGACGAAACGCGCTTTGCTATCCGCAAACTGATAGGTTGAAGTCGGTAACGCCAGCTCTTCCGCCGCCAGACGGCGGATGCCTTCGCGGTTCATGGTCAGGCGTGCGGCACGGGCCGTCGGCACCACTTTTTGCCCCTGCGCTTCCAGCTCCAGCAGTTTTTCGGTGGCGATGGCTTCGATTTCCGGCACCACAAAGTGGGGCTGCTCCTGCGCAATCAGCGCCGCCAGTGCGTCACCGTCCAGCATGTTAATGACGTGGCTGCGATGCGCAACGTGCATCGCCGGGGCATCGGCATAGCGATCGACAGCGATCACTTCCACCCCGAGACGCTGACACTCCAGCGCCACCTCTTTGCCCAATTCACCTGAACCTAACAGCATGACACGCGTTGCGGCAGGACGCAGCGCGGTTCCGAGAGTCGTCATAATTTCACCTTAGCAGTCAAAATGCGCGCGCAGTATAAACGAAAACGTTTGCGCACTCACGCATTGCGCACGTCCGGCTTTGCCATACTTTGCCGGCTCTGACGTTAACTGACACAGCGTGCGGCAGCATAGTGAGCGGAAACTTAAACAGGAGTTAAACGATGAGTAACTGGCTGCAGCAAATTCAATCGGTTCTGGCAAAGAAGGGCGGTGACGGCAAATCAGGCGGCCTGAGCGATATGCTGGCACCCGGCGCGCTGGGTGGCCTGGCGGGTTTACTGATTGCCAGCAAATCGTCGCGCAAGCTGTTAACCAAATACGGCGGCACCGCGCTGCTGGTCGGCGGCGGGGCGGCGGCAGGCGCGGTGCTGTGGAATAAATACAAGCAGCGCGTGCGTGAAACCCATCAGGATGAGCCTGCGTTTGGCCAGCTGCAGACGCCGCTCGACCAGCGCGCGGAGCGACTGGTAACTGCGCTGGTGTTTGCTGCGAAAAGCGACGGGCACATTGACGATCGCGAGCGCACGGCCATCGAGCAGAACATCCATCAGGCCGGTTACGGGGCGCAGGCGGAAGCGCTGATTCAGCAGGCAATGAACCGTCCGCTCGATCCGCAGTGGCTGGCCGCCGACGTGAAAAATGAAGAGGAAGCGCTGGAACTCTATTTCCTTAGCTGTGCGGCGATCGATGTCGATCATTTCATGGAACGCAGTTACCTCTCTGCGCTCGGCGATGCGCTAAAAATTCCGCAGGACGTGCGCGACGGTATTCAGCGCGACATCGCGGCGGAAAAAGCGGCCTGAGTCACGCCGGAGGCGGTTGCGGCGGCCTCCGGTTACACTTCGCGTGCGTTTCCGGCTTGGCTTCCTCTGCCAGAAGTGCCACGCTTGCAGGATGTCGTCTTTCAGGGAGAAACTCTGTAATGAATCAGCCGCAAGCGAAAAAAATCCCCCACCACATGACGTTACACGGCGAAACGCGCACCGATAACTATTTCTGGCTGCGTGATGATGACCGGCAAAACCCCGAGGTACTGGCTTATCTGGAGGCGGAAAACCGCTACGGTAAAGCGATGATGGCTTCTCAGGATGCGCTGCAGGATCGGGTACTGAAAGAGATCATCGATCGGCTGCCGGCGCAGGACCATTCGGTACCGTACGTTAAACGCGGCTACCGCTATCAGAGCCGTTACGAAGCCGGCAATGAGTACGCGGCCTATTTCCGCCAGCCGGTGGATGCGCCCGCCGACCAGCCGTGGCAACTGCTGCTGGATGGCAACCAGCGCGCGGCACACAGTGATTTTTACACCATGGGCACGCTGGATATCAGCCCGGATAACCAGGTGATGGCGCTGGCGGAAGATTTTTTATCGCGCCGCCAGTACGGCATCCGCTTTCGAAACCTCAACAGCGGCAGCTGGTATCCGGAGGTGCTGCGCGACGCGTCATCCAGCGTGGCGTGGGCCAACGACTCACGCACCCTCTACTACGTACGCAAGCATCCGAAAACGCTGCTGGCTTATCAGGTGTGGCGTCACGAACTGGGGCATCCGCAGTCGGAAGATCAGCTGGTGTATGAAGAACAGGATGAGTCTTTCCACCTCAGCGTGCATAAAACCACCTCGGAACACTTCATCCTGATCGCGCTGTTCAGCACCACTACCAGTGAAATTCTGTTGATTGACGCGGAATATCCGGACGCACAGCCGCAGGTGTTTTGTCCGCGGCGGCGCGATCATGAATACAGCATCGATCACTATGATCACCAATTCTTCATTCGCTCCAACCGCGACGGCAAAAATTTCGGCCTGTACCGCAGCGCGTGGCTGGCTGAAGATCGCTGGCAAACCCTGATTCCGCCGCGCGACCACGTAGTGATGGAAGATTTCCAGCTGTTTCGTAACTGGCTGGTGGTCGAAGAGCGCCAGCGCGGAGTAAATACCCTGCGCCAGATTAACTGGGCGAGCGGCGAGAGTTACGGTATTGCCTTTGACGATCCGGCCTATGTCACCTGGCTGGCCTACAACCCCACGCCGGAAAGTGACACGCTGCGCTACGGCTACTCGTCGATGACGACGCCGACCACGCTGTTCGAACTGAACATGGAGACCGGCGAGCGGCGCATTCTCAAGCAAACCCCGGTGCCGGGCTTTGACTCTGCCGACTACAAAAGTGAACATCTGTGGATCACGGTGCGCGACGGCACGGAAGTGCCGGTCTCGCTGGTTTATCACCGCAAACACTTTCAGCGCGGCGCCAATCCGCTGCTGGCGTACGGCTACGGCGCGTATGGCAGCAGCATGGAGGCCAGTTTTGGCACCAGCCGCATCAGTTTGCTGGAGCGCGGTTTCATCTACGCGATTATCCACGTGCGCGGCGGCGGCGAGCTGGGCCAGCAGTGGTATGACGATGGCCGGCTGCAACATAAAATGAACAGCTTCACCGACTTCATTGATGTCACTGAAGCGCTGGTGGCGAAAGGCTACGGCAACCCGCAGCAGCTGTATGCCATGGGCGGCAGTGCCGGGGGCTTGCTGATGGGCGGCGTGCTGAATATGGCACCGCAGCTGTTTCACGGCGTGATCGCTCAGGTGCCGTTTGTCGATGTGGTCACGACCATGCTCGATCCGTCGATTCCGCTGACCACCGGTGAATATGATGAGTGGGGCAATCCGGAGCAGGCGGAATTCTATCGCTACATCCGCCAGTACAGCCCGTATGACAACGTGACGGCGCAGGCGTATCCGCACCTGCTGGTGACCACCGGGCTGCACGATTCGCAGGTACAGTACTGGGAGCCGGCGAAGTGGGTGGCAAAGCTGCGTGAGCTGCGCACCAACGATGCGCTGCTGTTACTCTGCACCGATATGGATTCCGGCCACGGCGGCAAATCAGGACGTTATAAATCCTATGAAGGCGTGGCGCAGGAGTTCACTTTCCTGATCGCCCTGGCGCAGGGCACGCTGCCGCCGCGCAGCGATTACTGAGTATCCTTAACGTATTTGCGCAGCGTCTGCCGCAGCGGCGCGCGCAAATCACGTACGTTTTCCAGTACCCAGCGCAAATAGCCCGGATCTTTACGCGCGATGCTGCCGATGCTCTGACCGCGATACTTACCAAACGGGAACACCTCGTCGCTGACCGGCGCCGGCTGGCAGCGACTCACCATCTCGCTGGCGCTCCAGCCGGAGGTTTCCATAATGCGGATCAGCAGCGCGGCGGTGATGTAGCAATCGTACAGCGCGCGGTGCGCGTGCAGATCATCCGGCGGCGACACCTCAAGTTTCAGGCTGTGGCGCAGCGCCTGATTACCGTATTTAATGCCCGGCCACAGCTGGCGCGCCAGCGTCATGGTGCAGATCCATTCGCCCGGCATCGTCGGCAGCATGCGCCGGTCAAAGCTGGCGTTATGCGCCACATAGTGCGGGCTACCGTGATAGCGGCCAATCGCCTCTTCGATGGTCGGCTTGCCCACCACCATGGCTTCAGTGATGCGGTGCACCGCCATCGCCTGACGACTGATGGGCCGATCCGGGCAGATCAGATCGCTCATCGGATTGACGATCTGGCCGTCAATGACATCCACCGACGCCACTTCCACCACGCCGCCCTGCAGGCCACAGGTTTCCGTATCGATTACGCGTAACATAAATTATTTCTGCTTAGGTTCGTAGGGCAGGCGGGAGAGACTGAGCGATGCCTGGCGATAGGCCATCAGGCGCTGACGGAACCAGTCGCGCAGCGCTTCCGGCTGCTCGCGCTCCACCATCTCGGCGATCACCGGCATGTTATAGCGCTCTTTAAACGCCACGCCAGCGGCGGCGAGATCGACGTTTACTTTGTCTTTCTCTTCCTGCGACAGCAGGGCAAGGTTTTGGCTCATGCTTTTCTCCTGATAAACAGGGGCAAAAATAATGGTTTCGCCCTGCTGGATCAAGGGAATTGGATCGCACCGCAAGTCTCGACAGCCTAAAAGCAGCGGCGTATCCTGCTGCCACATTTGCGGCGCAGTGCCGCAGTTAAAAGGGAAGACGTGATGATGAAAACTGCATCCAGGCGCGTTATCGCGCTACTGCTGGCGGGCGCGACGCTGGGCTTCAGCCAGCTGGCTCTGGCACATGCCCACCTGAAAGCCCCGGTGCCGGCGGATAACGCCGTGGTGGAGCGCGCGCCGCAGCAACTCACCCTGACATTTACCGAAGATATTGAACCGGCATTCAGCGGCGTGGAAATGACCAACGCGCAGCAGCAACCGGTGGCGCTGGAGAAAGCCCAGCTGAATCCGCAGCAGCACGATCAGCTGATTGTGCCGATCGCCCAGCCGCTGGCGTCGGGCCAGTATCAGGTCAACTGGCACGTGCTGTCAGTGGACGGCCACAAAACCAAAGGTAGCTACAGCTTCAGCGTGAAGTAATGAGTCTTAGCGCGTTCTGGATCGTCCTGCGGGCGCTGCATTTTCTGGCGCTGTTTCTGCTGACCGGCAGTGCATTTTATACCGCGCTGCTGGCGCCGGCGCGCTACCGACCGGTGCTGGCGCAGCGCTGGAGGCAACTGGTGGGATACAGCGCCGTGCTGAGTTTACTCAGTGCGCTGTTGATGCTGGCAACGCAGACCGGGCTGATGAGCGGCGACTGGCGCAGTATCGCCAGCATCGACGTCTGGCTGGCGGTGCTGGGCACGCGTTTCGGCGCGGTGTGGCGCTGGGTTATCCTGTTTGCCCTGCTCAGCACGCTGGCGCTGCGCCTGCGTGGTAATTTGCGCCAGCAGGCGTTACTGGTGAGCGCGCTGTTGCAGCTGGTGGCGCTGGCGGGCGTCGGCCATGCGGCGATGCGCGATGGCATGCCGGGACTGCTGCAGCAGGGGAATCATGCGCTGCACCTGATCGCGGCCGCCTTCTGGGCCGGTGGTCTGCTGCCGCTGCTGCTATTAATGCGCGAGGCGCGTAACATTGCCTGGCGCACCGATGCCATTCGCAGCATGATGCGCTTTTCACGCTATGGTCATCTGGCCGTGGCGCTGGCGATTGTTACCGGCACGGTCAACAGCCTGCTGATTGCCGGCACGCCGCTAAACTGGACCGCCACGCTGTGGAGCGAGCTGCTGGTGAGCAAAGCGTTGCTGGTGGCACTGATGGTGCTGATTGCGCTGCTTAATCGCTATCTGCTGGTGCCGCGTTTTCGCCTGGCCGCCAGCCGGGCACCGAAACTTTTTATCCGTCTGACGCAGCTCGAGCTGCTGCTGGCGTTGATTGTTATCGGGCTGGTGAGCGTGTTTGCCACGCTGTCGCCGGCCTGAGTCTGTTAAAAGATGAGATGAGGTCGAGATTTTGCTGAAGAAACTGATTCCAGCTGGGTTACTGATGGCGTTGTGCAGCCAGGCGTTCGCCGGGCAGATTATCACCGTCAGCCGTTTTGAAATTGGCAAAGATAAGTGGCCGTTCACCCGTGAAGAGGTGATGCTGACCTGCGAGAAAGATGGCGCGCTGTTTGCCATCAACCCCAGCACACTGCTGCAGTATCCGCTTAATGATAAAGCGCTGGCGCGCGGCAATGCCGGGCAGGGCACATTGCAGTCCATCGATACCATCCTTGCCGCCGATAAAGCGCATCCCGGACAAAAGATGAGCCTGCAGCCGATCGTCGATCGCGCCCAGCAGCTGTGCGGTAAATAATCCCTGCATTTTCAGGCGTAGCGCACATTTTTGCCGCTGCGCCTGCCAGCCGTTAGTGCCAGCCCGATCACAGAGTTGGCAGCTTTTGCCAGCGGCGTAGCCCGCTGGCTGGAAAATCACCGATGCTGGTCTACCTTTAAAAGGCAAGGCGTCCTCGCCTGCAAAAATGCCAACTTTTAGCGCACGGCTCTCAACGAGCCATTTCCCTGGACCCGATACAGGAATCGTATTGGGTCTTTTTTTGTCTTTTTTTCGGCTTACTCTTTACCTGGCGAAATGGCAGTCGTGGCCGCAGCAAAATAATTATTTTAAATGCCTGAGGCTTTCAGAAATGAAAATAGTGACTGATTCTATCCACTTAAAAATTTAAACGCGGTGCGTTGACCGTTTCGTTACGCCTTTAATTGGCCATTAAATTTTATTAGCGCTTGTGTTTACCCGCCAGACGTGCGTTAATGCGTCTCCGGTCTGATAAGCAGACAGTCCCATAGTTAGTTCGTTTTGTATCTCTCATCTGTGTTAGTGCCTTTCCTGTGCCTTTCTCTTTGAGTTTTATCTCAGGTTCTGATGTGTCGCTGCGGTTCAGCCTCTAATGCCATATGGCTCATTATCAAGGTATAAACATGTCGAATAAAATGCTCGGTACAGTAAAATGGTTCAACGCTGAGAAAGGTTTCGGCTTCATTTCTCCGGAAGACGGCAGCAAAGACGTTTTCGTCCATTTCTCTGCCATTCAGGGAACTGACTTCCGCTCACTCGATGACGGTCAGAAAGTTGAATTCTCTGTAGAAAACGGCCCTAAAGGTCCGTCCGCTGTTAACGTTACAGGTCTCTGATTATTACAGTAATTAATGCTATGAGATGCCCACAATGTCAGGGCTCTCAATATCGCCAGTCCGTTTTTGACAGGAACAGGCAAAATCCACTCGGCGCAAAATGTATTTTTTGTAAGTCGATTATGATTGCCATTGCCTCGTCGTTGTATGTGATGAAAGAAGCGAATTAATTCAGTTGTGTTATTCATGTGGCGAAATAAATTAATAACCACACCTGATGACTAACGCAGCGAGTACCCTATTATTGGTCACCTTCGGGTGGCCTTTTTTGTTTATCGCGATAGCCGAGGGCAGGCGATAAGCAAAGCGTTAACCCATAACTAATTTACTTCTTACGCTTAATTCACAGATGCGTGATAAACCCGCCGGGCTGAAGGATAACGCAACTAAAATAGTTATTACCCAATGTGGGGTATGGAGGTGCTTATGTCAGAACGACCCGATGATGTCACTCCGCTGCCTGATGATGCGCAGGTGCCCGGTGAAGAGCCGCTTGATGACGATGATGACACCGGCGAAGACGATGGGCAGAAACCGATCTAGGTGATAAACCTCCTGCGGGAGGTTTTTTCTTCTGATACCGGTTTCTTTATAGAGAGATATTGCTGCGTTCTTCTGCGGTCAGGCTTGGGGCTGGCCTACCGGTCCTTTACTCATAGGACCCCCGGGCACCGGTTGTTCTGCAGGGACATTAGGGCGTCCGTCAGGACCAATTGGCCGTTCAGGTTGCTGACAGCCAGCCAGCGCGGTCAGGGTGGAGAGGATTAACAGACTGGCAAACAGGGTCTTCATGCGATGATTTCCTGCGAAGGGAAAGATAATGTCCGCCGCACACGCGACGGCGGACCGGACGATAACGCATTAAGGTTCTTCGATACGTGCAACATCCACACGGGTATTTTCGCCCCGGCCATACACTTTGCCGCTCACCCGGACCTGATCCTCGGCGTTATAGGTTTTGCCTTTAAACGTCCCGGCAGCGGCTTTAATGGTGATGGTGCCGGTGCTGTCGCGAAACTGATAATTATCACCGCTTAACTTTTTAACGATATAACCTTCCAGCGTGACATAGCCGGCCTGACGAAAATCCCGAATCTGTTCGATATGCGTCTGGCCGGTGTCTTCAGAACCTTTATAACCGGCGTCCTGTTGTTTCTGCGGCGGCGGGGTTTTACCGCCCTCAAAACCGCCCTGTTCAGCGATAGCGCCCAGACTAAACACCATCAGCAGTGACGCCAGTACCGTTTTTTTCATCATAATCATTCCCTCTTGATTGCAACATTCCACAATGACTTAAGCCTGGCACAGGATCGCGCATCCCGGGAGCCGTTACGCTGAATCGTTATTTAACACGCTGGCCGGAATGTCGATGCGATCGCCCAGCGACCAGCGTTTCTGCCCCAGCACGCGCTGCGGCGTGGTGTCCGGTACGTTGAAATAGTAACCGGCGGCGCCATTATCGTCGGGCTGCGCTTTGAACAGCGTGTCCGGACGGATGCCCATCTCATTGAGGTCGTCGTCGCTTAACGCAAGGTAGGTGGCTAATGCAGACTGGCTCATGGCTTTCCTCCTGTCTTATGGGTACGTATTCAGTTAAGCATCGATTGGTATTTATGCCATCGGCTGCGCTTATTGCAGGCGGTGATGATTTGACGAACGCCAGATGCTGTTCTTGACTGAGTCGTACAGGCATTAAATTGAGGTCGCTACCATGACTGAGCTATTCCATATTATTTCCGTCGGTACCCTTGTTGCCGGACTTTATTTGCTCAATTAGCGCATTTATTAAGCGCAATAACATTGCGTGAGATAATACGCAAGTGACGTTGTCACCTATGGGGTGCTTTATCATTCTGCGCGCAACGCAGCGGATATTGGCAGCAGCCAGCCACAGCGAAAAATGGTATAACAGGGCGCATTGATTGATGGCCGCTTAACAGGATTTCGCATGGCAGCAAATACACACTATCTTCTCTGGGTAATGATTGGCACGCTCACCATTTTGAGCATTTTTATCGGCGCGATTGTCGGTCAGGCCAAAACGCCGCGCACCGGATTGCTGACCTTTGCCGGTTTGTTTATCGGTTTTATGCTGGCGATCTTTTTAATCACGCGTTAGCCGGGATTCGTCATAGCCAACCTATGATTTTCAGCTGCGCCGTTACCAACTGCTGCCGTTGCGAATATGGCCCCAGCGCGGGGTGATATTCTGCTCCAGCTGATATATCAGCGCCAGAATCAGGTTGAGGTTATAGCGGGTCACCTCATTATGTTGCGTGATACAGGGTGATGACGATTCAATCAGATTGAAATTACTGTATTTTTCCAGCAGCCCGAGGTGCGGTAACACTTCCTGCTCGCGCTGATGATCGGCCAGTGCTGTAAACAGATAAATATTTTTCTGCGTCTGGCGATCGCGACGCACGGCATTGGGCAGGTATTTATTTAGCAACGCGACCGCAGCCGGGCTTATCTCTCCCATCATCGCTTTACCCACACTGGGCCAAATCTGGCTTGCATAGTCACCGAGAAAAAACTGCGGTACTGCAGTAATAATGTTTCTGATGTTGTGGCGGATACCGAAGTAGAGCGCGGCACTGCCGCCTTTCGACGCGCCGAGAATGGTCACGTCAGAAGGTTGGGTTAGCTCAATCACCGCCCGGATGAGCTGGCTGACGCCGTGCTCGATGTTGAACTGAAGATTGTTACACAGGTAATACGCTGGCAAACCGTTGAAATCGTCTTTGATCCATAACACGGCTGCGCGGGTGTGCTCCAGCAGAGTAAAATCATACACGGTAGGATCGGGCAGGTTAAACCCGGACATGACAATCAACAGATGCTGATTATCCAGACTGGCCGGTTTATAACGATAGTGCACATCCAGGCCATCCAGATAGTTAAAGGTGTAGTCAGTGATCATGCGGGCTCCTGTGAGATTTAGCAGACAGAAGCGACACAAACGCAACGGGCATTAACAGCGTGCCAGATCAATAGTTGAGAATGATAGTTAATATCATTTAACTTGTTCGGAATAATCTTAAGCGTTACAGTAGGTGCCGTCCCTTACAGAGCTAACACCTTGATTGAGTGCCGGAGATAAGCGCCGGGGGGAATTTTCACAGGGCTGCAGGATGCAGCCACTGCTGAAAACCTTACAGCGGCCTGCGCGCCGCCAGCAAAAACAGCATCGGACGCTCGCGCTCCTCTTCCAGCGCCGGATTTTCCGCTACCTGCTGTACATCCGGACCCCACTCATCCAGCCGTTCAATCACCAGACCGGCGGCAATCAGCGCGTTAATCCAGGTTGCCAGCTTGCGGTGCTGCTTCTTCACGCCAGCGGCAAACCAGTTGCTGATCCTTTCCCCTTCCTGCTGATACTGATTGACTGGCCAGCTGCGCTGCCCGGCATCATCGATGAACCACTCCTGCTGACGCGGAGCGGTATAAATCGGATGCTCGCATGAAAACACCAGCGCGCCGCCGGGACGTAACGCATGAAAAATCGTGGCAAACAGGGCGTCGATATGGCTGAGATAGTGTAGCGCCAGCGAACTGTACACCACGTCAAAAGTGCTGCTGAGCTGCAGGGTTTCGAGATCAGCGCGCTGATAAGTGATGCCGGGCCGATCGGTCATGGCAGCGGCCTGCGCCAGCATTTTTTCTGACACATCCAGCCCCAGCACTTCACGCGCGCCTTGCTGCTGCGCATAACGACAAAACCAGCCGTAGCCGCAGCCCAAATCCAGCACGCGCTGGTCACGCAGTTCAGGCAGCATGGCCCGCAGCGCGGGCCACTCGGGCGCGCCGTCCAGTCCGTTGACCGAACGCGGCAGGGTGGCGTAGCCAGCAAAAAATTCGGGGTTATCGTAGATATTCTGACTCATGGAGACTCCTTTCAGTAAGACGCAAAGGAGTGTAAGCGTTTAGCGCGGCATGAAACACCGCTCAGCCAACAAAAAGCAGATGCACCAGGCGCGCGAGCGACTCCAGCAGCAGCAGGCTGCCAATAAAAATCATCACGAGGATGCCAACAAACTGTTTCCGACTGCTCACGCTGATGCCTCCGCGGCTACCCCTCACCGGACTATACTTTATGCCGGGTTTACTAAACTTCCAGTCAACCGGGGCAGATTACATGTTTTATCAGACGCTGCGTGCAAATAACTGGCGCAATATTTGGGTGGTCGGTGATTTGCACGGCTGCCGCGCGCAGCTTGATGCGCAGCTGCTGCGGCAGGGCTTTGATCGGCAACAGGATCTGCTGCTATCGGTCGGGGATTTAATCGACCGCGGGCCGGACAGCCTTGGCTGTCTGCAACTGCTGGAAGAGCCGTGGTTCCGCTGCGTGCGCGGTAATCACGAGCAGATGGCGCTCGATGCGCTGCAGGGCGACGATCCGATGCTGTGGATGATGAACGGCGGGGACTGGTTCTGGCAGCTGAGCGGTGCGCGGCTGATTGCCGCGCGTCATGCGCTGAAGGGCTGTGCCGAACTGCCGCTGATTTTACATCTGCAATTTGAAGAGCGCGTCATTGTCATTGCTCATGCCGACTATCCTGCCAGTGCCTACGCACTGGGACAGGATGTCGACTGGCATCAGGTCGTCTGGAGCCGCGACCGGCTCGCTCGCCATCAGCGCGGCCGTTCGCAGCCGATCGCCGGTGCCAGTGCGTTCTACTTTGGCCATACGCCGCTGGAGCAGCCGCTTAACGCCGCTAATCAGCATTACATTGATACCGGCGCGGTATTTGGCAACCGGCTGACGCTGGTGCAATTGCAGTAATGCGTGTTAGCGGAACAGCCGGCCGTCGCGCACCAGTTCACGTGGATAGCTGTTTTTGATGCGGCTTCCGACGCGTTTCGCCAGGCCCAGCGGCTGCTGCTGGTAAGTGACAATCACCTCATCGCGCACGGGCGGCGTGTCGGGATGAATATCCTGACCGCGATACCAGCTTTCCGCCTGCGCTTCGTCCAGCTCGAATGCCAGCGCGCAGTCCGGTTGCGCCAGCGCCACCACCGCTTCATGCTGCCAGCGAAAGCCTTTCGGGAAGGTTTCCGCCAGTTTGAGACCGATACGCGAGAAACGCACTTTGCTGAGCCAGCTCTCCAGCGCCGCCGGGAACAGCCACAGCTCTTTGTCGCGCTGCCACAGCGTCAGGTTCTCATCCCAGTGTAGTCCCACCTTGTGCGCGGCCTGTGCCACCTCCGCCACCAGCTTGCGGCTGGCGGGCGAGAAGGGCAGCTTGCCGAGTTTGTAGGTCGGCGCCGGCAATGGCGGCACGCTGGCAGTTTTGCGCAGCCGCGCGACGAAAAAGCCTTCGCTGTCGAAGATATGCGGAAATACGTGCAGGAAGCCTTCCGGCGTCAGCGCGCGTTCGGCGCCAGCGAACAAATCGTTGAGCGGCACAATTTCCAGCGCCTGCGGATAGCGCTGCTGCAGCCAGGCAATCACCTGCTGGTTTTCGATGGTATTGAGCGTACAGGTCGAGTAAATCAGCGTGCCGCCCGGTTGCAGCGCGTGAAAAGCGCTGTCGAGTAAATCGCGCTGGGTGGCGGCGATGGCCTCGGTGCTGGCCAGCGTCCAGTTGCGCAGCGCGTCAGCATCTTTGCGCACCACACCCTCGCCGGAGCAGGGCGCATCCAGCAGTATGGCATCGAACTGTTCCGGCAGCGCGGCACCAAAGACGCGCCCGTCAAAATGGGTCAGCGCCACATTGCTGACGCCGCAGCGGCTGATATTGGCATGCAGCACTTTCACCCGGCTGGCGGAGTATTCATTGGCGAGGATCGCGCCCTGATTGCGCATCAGCGCGGCCATCTGCGTGGTTTTAGAGCCCGGCGCAGCGGCCACATCCATCACCTGGCGGGCATCCGGCGCGGCGTCAAACAGCGCGCTGACCGGCAGCATTGAGCTGGCTTCCTGAATATAGAACAGACCGCTGAGGTGTTCCGCGACGCTGCCGAGCGGCAGCGATTCGTCATCACGCGCAATCCAGAAGCCTTCCCGACACCACGGAATCGGCGTCAGCTGCCAGCGGTAGCCCGCCACGCGCGTGAGAAAATCCTCCACGCTGATTTTCAGCGTATTGACGCGCAGGCTGCGGCGCAGCGGCTGCTGACTGATGGCGAGAAAGCGTTCGAGTTCGGCCTCGTCGGCCAGGCTGGCGCGCATCAGCGCGAGAAAATCTTCAGGAAAACGATCGGACACGGATATCTACCGGACTAACAAAGTGAGGGCGAAGTGTAACGCCGAGCCCGGCTCAGGTACAGCCGTGCGCAATATCCCTGGCGCAAATAAGTCGGGCAGCCCGCAGGCTGCCCGTTGTCTTAGTTTGGCGACGGAATCGCCGTGCCCCAGTTGCGCCACTCTTTTGGCGCTTCATCCTGCAGCAGGAAGTGCTTGTCGGCACCGGCCTGCGGCGCCAGCGGCACCGTCGGTGGCGTGGCAAACTGGATGCCGCCGCGAATGAACTGCTGGAAGGTGCCGGTTTTCACCACACCGCCAATCAGGCCAAAGTCGAGGTTATAACCGGAGGCCAGCCAGAACACCGAATTGTTACGCACCAGATGCTGATACTTCTTGCTGATGCGCAGCGCGATTTGCACGCGGTCGGCCATGTTACCCAGCGAAGTGCCGGTTACCGTGCCGACTTCTACACCGCGGAACAGCACCGGCGTGCCAATCGACAGCGATCCGGCTTCGGTGGTATCCACATAGATATTCAGCCCGTTAAGGTAACGCGAGTCGGTAATGGTGCTCTCCTGCAGCTCAAAGCTGCGCGCCAGCGCGCCTTTGCCCGGATCCACATTCACATACGGCTGCAGCAGCGTTTCCAGGTGATTGACGCCGGCGGGTGAAATCTCCGGCGAGACGACAGAGAAGCGACTGCCGATGCGCGCGAAGTCCTGCACATACTCCGGATAGAGCACCGCTTTTGCCACCACCTGGTTGTTATCCTGGCTCAGTGCCAGCGACTCCACCTGACCGACGTTGATGCCGAGATAGCGGATTGGCATGCCGGCAGACAGTTTGCTGGCATCAAAGGTGTGCAGGGTAATCTGGCTGCCGACTGCACGCGCGGCGGTCTCTGACGGATAGAGTACGCGCTTAACGCCTTTCGCTGCCTGCGCGCCCGTCAGGTTATCAAAGCTGATTGCGCCTTTCAGCGCGCGGTTCAGCGGCGAAGCCTGTACGGTCAGACCGCTGCCGTTGAGCTGGACTTTGGCACCGCCTTCGGCCCAGAACACGCTTTCGCTGGTCAGCAGCTTGCGATACTGCGGCTGGATATGGACCGAAATCTCAAACGCATCGGCGCGCGGCACCACATCCACCACTTCACCGACCTGGAACTTGCGGTACAGCACCACCGAGCCGGCCTGTACATCCGGCAGGCTATTGGCGGTCAGTTTGAGCGTGGTCGGCGGCTGATCGCCGGTAATGCCTTCCGCCGCGCGCTCTGAGTCGGCGTACAGCGGATAGCGGCTGGACGGCTGACCTTTCGCACCCGGCACCAGCCGGATACCGCCGTCGACCCATTCGCGCGCGCTGGCGCCCAGCACCTGCATGCCGTCGAGGCCAAATTTAACGTCGAGACGGCTGTTAACGATGAACTTACTGTCGGCGTGTACCAGCTGGCGGTGCTCCGGATTGATGGCCGCCACAAAGCTGATGCCGTTTTCATCCAGCCGGCGCGAAATGACCTGGCCGATCTTCACGCCATACAGCATCACCGGCTGTCCGGCGTCGATACCGTAGGTTTCCGGCGCGCTGAGCTGAACGGTGAGCACATCCGGCTTCTGCAACAGCGTTTCGCTGGCTGGCAGCACGCTGAAGTGATCCTGCGGCTCACCTTCGCCCGGGACCAGTTCCAGCGTATTGCCGGTCAGCAGGCTGCTCAGGCTGGTGTCGGTCAGGCTGAGTTTCGGCGCGCGCATCTCAATCCGCGTGCCGCTGCGCATCAGGCCGGTGACCGAGGGATCGATCGTCAGCTCGCCGGACACTTTGCCGCCCGGCAGCAGCGTCAGTTTGGTCAGGGTGCCCACTTCCAGCCCCTGATACATCAGCGGCGTGCTGTCGGCTTTCAGGTTGTCGCCGTTGGGCAGATCGAGCGAAATCAGCACGCCGCGCTGGCTGTGCGCCAGATCCGAATAGAGCTGATAGTTTTGATCACTGTTGGCCTGTTCGCCGCTGTCCGGCGAGTCAAAGGCAATCGCGCCATTCACCAGCGCGGCCAGGCTCTCCAGCTTCACTTTGGCGCCGCTCAGGCTGACATCGGCGTCAACGCCCGACACATTCCAGAAGCGGCTCTGTTTTTTCACCAGGTTGGTGAAGCGCCGCTCAATCAGCACGTCGATGGTCACGCCATCGGTATTACCGTTGATGCTATAGTCATAGACGCGGCCGACCGGAATTTTACGGTAATAGACCAGCGAACCGGTGTTGAGCGAGCCGAGATCGGGCGCGTGCAGGTGAATCAGCAGTTCGCCGGTGTTTACCCGGTATTTCGGCTGGGTATCCAGTGCGGTAAAGTGATCGCGCTCTTTGCCGTCGCCGGGCATCATGCCGATGTAGTTACCGCCCACCAGCGCATCCAGCCCGGAGACGCCCGCCAGCGAGGCTTTTGGCGTCACCAGCCAGAACTGGGTGTTCTCCCGCAGCGCATCGCGCATGTCGCTCTTGATGCTGGCTTTGATCTGAATGCTGCGGTAGTCATCGCTCAGCACAATGCCCTGCACGGTGCCCACTTCCACGCCCTGATAGCGAATTGGCGTGCGGCCCGGCACGATGCCGTCCGCGGTCTGGAAGTTGATGGTGATGGTGGTGCCGCGCTCCTGATAATTAGTCCATAACAGCCAGCCGGCAATCAGCAGGGCGATAATGGGCAAAAGCCAGAACGGCGAAATCTTGCGTTTATTACGCAGATTAGCACTAGTCGGTGTAGTCGGCGTTTCCTGTTGCATGTGCATCCCAGATCAGGCGGCTATCGAGCCACTCAACGGCCATAATGGTCAGGATGACTGCCGCGCCAAAGTAGAAGGCGGCAGGTCCCATGGTAAAAGCCAGCAGCTGATCACGATTGACCAGCGACATGGTTAAAGCAATGACGAACAGATCCAGCATCGACCAGCGGCCCACCCAGGTGACGGCGCGCAGCAGACGGATGCGGGTTTTCAAACCCTGTTCACACTTAAAATGGATGCTAAGCAACAGCGTCAGCATCACTAACACCTTGGTAAACGGCACCAGAATACTGGCGATAAACACCACTGCCGCCACCGGCACGTTACCGGAGGCGAGGCCAAGAATCCCGGAGAAAATGGTGTCTTCGCGCCGCGCACCGTTGACGTACACCACCGAAATCGGCAGCAGGTTAGCCGGGATCAGCAGCACAATCGAGGCGATCAGCGCCGCCCAGGATTTTTGCAGGCTGTGGCGGCGGCGAAAATCGAGCGGCGTATGGCAGCGCGTGCAGCGTCCGCGTTCATCGGGCATACCGGTATGGTGGCAGTTCAGGCAAACCTGCCACCGCTCGGGCGGTTCGTGCGGCACCGACTGCGGGTAATAATGTTCCCACAGCTCCTCCACGTTGAGATGAATCAGCGTCAGCAGGCTCATGATGGTCAGCGCGATATAGGCGACCAGCCCGTAGCCGACCTCCAGCGCGGCATAATCCTGCACCTTAATCGACGCCACCGCCACGCCGACCAGATAGATATCCAGCATGACCCACTCTTTGAGCTTCTCCAGCATCAGCAGGACCGGGCGCAGGTTCATGCCGAGCGCGTGGCCAATCCATAAATAGCAGATGCCGGCCACCAGCGTCACCGGCGCGCCAATCGTGCAAAACGCCACCATGGCGGCTGTCAGCACGTTGCCCTGTTGCGCCATCTGCAGCACGCCCTCCAGCAGGCTGGCGTTGATGCGCATGCCAAGCAGGCGGATATCCACCAGCGGCAGGCTGAAGGCGAACGGCATCAGTACGATCATCGTGACGGCCATGGCGGTGAGCCGCGTCATTGACCAGTCGCGACCGTTCTGAATACGGGCATGACAGCGCGGGCAATAAGCCGACTGATGCGATTTCACATCCGGTAAGGAAAAAAGGGTATCGCATTGCGGGCAACGCTGATAACGTGCGTGGGGCAACGTCTGGCTGATGGCGTGAATTTTCATAAATGACGCAAGGGGCCCATTGTTCGTTACAGTTACCGGCATGCGGAGCAGAGCACGTCTGTCTGCATCAATCTATGGTACGAGAATAGTCTCAAGCATAGCGTGCTAAGGGTATAGTAACTAACACAATGATTCACCTTGTGGGGTTGGATTATTAGTGCTTATTTTAACAACTGAGTGACAACAAGGTCACGCCAGTGATGAGTTATGGTTAAACAATGAACAAAAAAGCCTTTTACGAGGATTTAAATCGCGATGTCCGCGCACTGTTAGCGGGCGAAACTTCTTTCCTGGCGGCGCTGGGCAACTGCAGTGCGCTGCTGTTTGAACGCCTGGAAGGGGTTAACTGGGCAGGCTTCTATTTGCTGACCGAGCCGGAGACGCTGGTGCTGGGTCCGTTCCAGGGCAAAATCGCCTGCGTACGCATTCCGGTTGGTAAAGGCGTATGTGGCACCGCGGTTGCGGAGGATCGCGTGCAGCGGGTTGAAGACGTGCACGCTTTCCCGGGGCACATTGCCTGCGACGCCGCCAGCAACGCGGAAATCGTGATTCCTCTGAAAGTGAATGGCACGATAGTCGGTGTTCTCGACATCGACAGTACGGTTTATTCTCGCTTCGATAGCGAGGATGAAGCGGGGCTGGTAGCCCTTACCGACGGGCTTTGTGCAGTGCTGGCGAACAGCGACATTGAAAAATTTCTTCAGCTGACGCGCAGCTAATCGACTGGATCACATAGCATTTGGCGATGTTGTCATTATAATGTCGCCTGTTCATGCCTGCTCTGGTCGGCAAACCCGTTGTAATCAGGAAATTTCATGGAAAATCAACCTAAGTTGAACAGCAGTAAAGAAGTCATCGCCTTTCTGGCGCAGCGTTTTCCGCACTGCTTTAGCGCCGAAGGTGAAGCGCGTCCGCTCAAAATCGGTATCTTTCAGGATCTGGTGGAGCGCGTTCAGGGCGAAAACAGCCTGAGCAAGACGCAACTGCGTTCGGCCTTACGCCTTTATACCTCAAGCTGGCGTTATCTTTACGGCATTAAAGCCGGTGCCACCCGTGTCGATCTCGACGGCAACGCCTGTGGCGTGCTGGATGAGCAGCACGTAGAACATGCGCGCAAGCAGCTGGAAGAAGCCAAAGCGCGCGTGCAGGCGCAGCGCGAGCAGCAAAAAGCGAAAAAACGTGAAGCCGGTGAAGAGACCGCTGAGCGTCGTCCGCGCAAGCCTGCTGCCCGTAAAGCGGCTGACGGCGACGCACCGCGCAAGCCACGTCCACAGGCACCGCGTGCTGCGGCCGGTGAGCGTCAGGCTGCTCCGCGTCCACCGCGGGCAAAACCCGTCACTGACACTTCAACGTTGCAAGCGGGTCAAAACATCAAAGTCAAAGCAGGCAAAAGTGCAATGGACGCTACCATCCTGGAAATTACCAAAGATGGCGTCCGGGTCCAGCTCGCTTCCGGCCTGGCAATGATTGTGCGCGCAGAACACTTGCAGTTCTGAAACGGAGGCCCGACCCTGGCATGAACAGCATTTTTAAGATCGGTATGATCGCGGGCCTGCTGCTGGCAGGCCCCACCTTTGGCGCGGACAACATTACCCGCGCCGACCAGATTCCCCAGTTACACGAAGAAGCACAGCATCCTACCGTTAGTGAACGCGTCACTTCGCGTTTCACCCGCTCTCACTATCGTCAGTTCGATCTGAATCAGGATTTTTCGGCGAAAATTTTTGACCGCTACCTGAATCTGCTCGACTACAGCCATAACGTGCTGCTGGCATCGGACGTGGCACAATTCGCCGACAAGAAAACCACGCTCGGTGATGAGCTGCGCAGCGGCAAGCTGGATGTGTTTTACGATCTCTATAATCTGGCGCAGAAGCGCCGCTTCGAGCGCTATCAGTATGCGCTCAGCGTGCTGAACCGCCCGATGAACTTCACCGGCAATGACACCATCGATATCGATCGTGCCAAAGCACCGTGGCCGAAAAGCACGGATGAGCTAAACGCGCTGTGGGATGCCAAGGTGAAGTATGACGAGCTGAGCCTGAAGCTGGCCGGGAAAGATGACAAAGAGATTCGCGAGACGCTGACCAAGCGCTACAACTTTGCCATCCGTCGTCTGGCACAAAGCAACAGCGAAGATGTGTTCCAGCTGGCGATGACCGCGTTCGCGCATGAAATCGACCCGCATACTAACTATCTGTCACCGCGCAACACCGAGCAGTTCAATACCGAAATGAGCCTGTCGCTGGAAGGTATCGGTGCCGTGCTGCAGATGGATGACGACTACACGGTGATCAACTCGATGGTCGCCGGTGGTCCGGCGGCCAAGAGCAAATCCATCAGCGTGGGCGACCGCATTGTGGGCGTCGGCCAGCCGGGCAAGCCAATGGAAGATGTGATTGGCTGGCGTCTGGATGACGTGGTGTCCAAAATCAAAGGGCCGAAGGGCAGCAAAGTGCGCCTCGAGATCCTGCCAGCCGGCAAGGGCACCAAAACCCGTACCGTGACGCTGACGCGTGAGAAAATCCGTCTGGAAGATCGCGCGGTGAAGGGCACCGTGCACAACGTCGGCAAACAGAAAGTCGGCGTGCTGGATATCCCGGGCTTCTATGTTGGCCTGACCGATGATGTGAAAGTGCAGCTGCAGAAACTGCAGAAGCAGAACGTCGACAGCATTGTCATCGATCTGCGTACCAACGGCGGCGGCGCGCTGACCGAAGCGGTATCGCTCTCCGGCCTGTTTATTCCGAGTGGTCCGGTGGTGCAGGTGCGTGACAATAATGGTCGCGTGCGTGAGGACAGCGACAACGACGGCATCGTTTACTACAAAGGTCCGCTGGTGGTGCTGGTCGATCGCTTCAGCGCCTCGGCGTCGGAAATCTTTGCCGCGGCGATGCAGGATTACGGCCGCGCGCTGATTGTCGGCGAACCGACTTTCGGTAAGGGTACGGTGCAGCAGTATCGCTCACTCAACCGCATCTACGATCAGATGCTGCGTCCGGAATGGCCGGCGCTGGGCTCAGTCCAGTACACCATTCAGAAGTTCTACCGCATCAACGGCGGCAGTACTCAGCGGAAAGGCGTCACGCCAGACCTGCTGATGCCGACCGGTGTGGAAGCGGCAGAGACCGGCGAGAAGTTTGAGGATAACGCGCTGCCGTGGGACAGCATCAACGCGGCGACCTATACCAAAACCGGCGATATCACGCCGCTGGTGCCGCAGCTGACCAAAGAGCACGCCGATCGCATCGCCAAAGATCGCGAGTTCCAGTACATCATGAAAGACATCGCGCGTTTCAACGCGATGAAGGACAAGCGTAACATCGTGTCGCTCAATCTGGCTCAGCGCGAGAAAGAGAACCACGAAGAAGATGCGCTGCGTCTGGAACGTATCAATGCGCGCTACCAGGCGGAAGGCAAAGCGCCGCTGAAGAGCCTGGACGATCTGCCGAAAGACTACAAAGAGCCGGATCCGTATCTGGATGAAACGGTGAAAATCGCTAACGATTTGGCCCAGCTGGAAAAAGATCAGCCAGCGCCGGCGGCAGCGAAGTAACCTTTCGGCCTGAAATTACAGCACCGCTGCGGCGGTGCTTTTTTTTGCCTTGAAATCGCCGCCCGGCAGGCTGCACCTGCTACCATTACCAAATGTAAAGTTATGTCTTTTTAGGCACTTAAAGATTAAGGTCGCTTGAAAAGCGCCACAATGGACATAGGATGTATATCCGCGCATGAGCGCGAGCACAACTGAGGAAGATTAACGTTTATGATGCGTATTGCGCTTTTCCTGGTCACCAACCTGGCGGTGATGTTGGTATTCGGACTGATTCTGAGTCTGACAGGAATCCAGTCAAGCAGTGTTCAGGGTCTGATGATTATGGCAGGTCTGTTTGGCTTTGGCGGTGCGTTTGTTTCACTGCTGATGTCCAAATGGATGGCGTTACGCTCGGTCGGCGGTGAAGTGATTGAACAACCCCGTAACGAGACGGAACGCTGGCTGATGGAAACCGTCGGCCGCCAGGCTCAGCAGGTCGGCATTGCGATGCCGCAGGTGGCGATTTACCACGCGCCCGATATCAACGCCTTTGCCACCGGCGCACGCCGTGACGCCTCGCTGGTGGCGGTCTCCACCGGTTTGCTGCAGAACATGAGCCGCGATGAAGCGGAGGCGGTGCTGGCGCACGAGATCGCCCACATCGCGAACGGTGACATGGTCACCATGACGCTGATTCAGGGTATCGTGAACACCTTTGTGATCTTCATTTCGCGTATCATTGCGCAGGTGGCGTCTGGCTTCCTGTCCGGCAACCGCGACGGCGAAGAGAGCAGCAACGGCAATCCGCTGGTCTATTTTGCCGTGGCGACGGTGCTGGAACTGGTGTTTGGTATTCTCGCCAGCATCATTACCATGTGGTTCTCGCGCCATCGCGAATTCCACGCCGACGCCGGTTCTGCGAAGCTGGTGGGGCGTGAAAAGATGATTGCCGCGCTGCAGCGCCTGAAAACCAGCTACGAACCGCAGGAACCCAGCAGCATGATGGCGTTCTGTATTAACGGTAAAGGTAAATCGCTGAGCGAGCTGTTTATGTCGCACCCGCCGCTCGACAAGCGTATCGAAGCGCTGCGCAGCGGTGCCTACCTTAAGTAAGCCACATAGAAAATGAACAGGGCGCCTGCGGGCGCCCTTTTTTTATGACTCTGCCGGCTGACGGCTTTGCGTCATGCGCAGCATACTGACGATAGCCGCCACGCTGGCAAAGGTCCCGGCCAGCAGCAGCGAGGCATGCGTGCCGCTGTCGTTGAACAGGTTAAACATCAGCGCCACCAGCGCGGCGCCGGTGCTTTGCCCGACCAGTCGCGCGGTGCCGAGCATGCCGCTGGCACCGCCGCTGCGCTGGCGCGGAGCCGACGAGATGATGGTGTGATTGTTGGGTGACTGGAACAGCCCGAAGCCGGCACCGCACAGCATCATGCGCCAGATAATATCGGCATCCGTGGGTTGTGCAGGC
>NZ_NHZE01000125.1:0-840 GCF_002207995.1 Pantoea sp. VS1 | reverse complement strand
CAGCCGGTCTGGAGCGCGCCCGCGCCGGAGCCCGCGTGTCGCGCGGAAATTTCGCTTTCGCCGGCGAGTATTCGTGCACTCGGTGACCTGACGGATCATCTGCCCGCGGTCGGTTTATTCTTTATGCTGCTGGTGCTGTCCGTTGTGATGGTTCGTCTGGGCAGGGTGTTCCCTGCAAAGCAGGCGGATCGGACTGATGCATTCAGCGTTCGCCACGGAACGTCAGTTCCCGTGCCGGCGCCGTTCGGCAGTCCGGCGATGGCTGCACGTGCACTTGCGCATGAGGAAACCGCGTACTGGCAGCAGCTGCTGGCCGCTTTCGCGGTCGCCATTGAGGCGGAAGGGTACACCTTCGGTACCGATGCACGGGCAAAAGTGGCGTTACCGCACGACGTGCGGGCACGAGCGGGTGCGGCAATTGTGAAAGCGCGCTCGCGGCACATTACGCCGCTGCGGAGTGAAGCGGCGCTGGAAGATTTGCAGCTGCAGGCGGCGGAGGACGGCTACGCGGGCAGCTGGGCGGACTGGTGCCAGCGGGGCGCAGAGGCGGCCGGCTGGTATGTCATCAGGCGTGAGGTGACCCAGCTGCCTGACGGTGCGGTAACGACGTGAGGAGCGGGGTATGACTCAAACCGAAACAGGCGTTTTAACGTTCTTTTCCTCCCCGCGCTGCGCAGGCTGTTCGTTCCTCGCATACGCTGCGGTACGCCTCAGCCTGCACCCCGCAGGCAGGCCTGATTAACGTCTGACCCCGGCAGCCCGGCTGCCGCAACCACGGAATTTCCTCTTATGACACACCCCGCTGAAATATCGGCTCAGCCGGTCGTGCGCGATCGCTGG
>NZ_NHZE01000124.1:0-2269 GCF_002207995.1 Pantoea sp. VS1 | reverse complement strand
CGGCAATGACACACCGGAAACTGACTAAAGGAGCGACACGATGAAAGAACCGTATACCGCCGCCACGCTGGCGGCCACGCAGTCAGAAATCCCGGGCCTGACGCCGGGCCTGGCAGAAAGCCTGGCGACCCTGACGGAGCTGGGAAAGCACCGTCTCAGCGCCCGCGAGGAGCACGAGCACCTGCGGCTCACACTGCACGACATGGCGCAGCAGATTGCGGACACCGTGCAGGACAGCGCGCTGCCGCTGTCCTCGTTTCGCGCGTGGATTATGGCTAGCCATATCGTGCACGCGCAGTTCGGCAGCCGGGGTGAGGTGATCTGGGGGCGGGCGAGCGGCGCACTGGCGGCTCGCCTGACGGATATCAGCCTCCGCATGGAGCCCGACGACACACAGACGTAAAAAAGGCAGGGTTGCCCCTGCCTTCTCAACGGTCGCCAGACGCAACTGGCGACCTCTTCAAAACCAACACTAGAGGTGTAGTTATGAATTTTGACCCGCAAATCGTCGCACAGGCGCAGGCGTTTGTAAAAGGCTTTAACAGCGGTCGCGGCGTGCGCGTCCCGAAAATGACGTTCAGCAGCTGGCCGCACTTCATGCGCGCCGTGCGTCAGCAGCTGGAGGTACAGTCATGAGCGTACAAAACACCCTGTCCCTGGCCGGTGCGCAGTCACCGGTATCACATGAGGATATCGCCCGCGTACTGGGGCGGTACTGCCTGATCCGCCTCGACAACGGGGCCGAATCCTTCTGGCACAACGGGCACTACGTCTGCGAGGCAGACGGCGCGTTCGCCGAGGCTGGGGTGGCAGACATCGCCCGGCTTGCCGCGCGGGCGGGCGGTCAGTCGCTGCGCCATGCTGAGCTGCCGGTCCCGGACGGGGAGTGGTGCTGGTCTGATATCGCAGAACGGCTGGCCCGCAGCGCGCTCACCGAAACGGTGCGCGCGTCCGGCATCGTGACCGGATGCGAAACGCCGCAGGGCCGGGGCGTGCATTTCTGCGACCATCCGCTGCTCAGCGGTGACAACTCGAACCTGTGGTTTCCGGTCGGCAGCGGGGAAAGCTGGTTTGAGGCGGTAGAGCGCATCCTCACCATGAACGGGCTGGCGGAAAATCTGGTGAAGCTGACGCCGCTGCGTGATGGTGAGTACATTGACTGGAAAGCCACCTGGAATCGCCGGGTAATCATCTGATGCCGCAGGGCCGGGCTGACCGGCCCTGATCACCCAGACTGAGAGGAATAAATTATGCAGAACACCACGACTTCTCCGATGGCTGACGACACGATGACGTTTGCTGACCTCGCCTGCCTGGCGTACCAGAACGCAGACGGGGTGCCGTCTGAAGCGGACAACGCTGGCCGGGCAGGTGCCGCCGCCGCCGCGCTTGTCACCTTTGCCCGCTGCACCGGCCTCGATACCGATGAAGAACCGGCCGCCACCGCCGTGGTGGATTTACTGGCTGACCTGATGCACCTGTGTGGCGGAACGGGCATGCCGTTCTGTGAGCTGCTGGTTTCGGCTGCGCAGCATTACGGGTGCGAAGCGGACATGTGAGCAGGGCCGCGCAGCATAACCCCAGGGGGCCGTCCGGCCCCGGATAAAAGCCGGTGCTGACGCACCGGCCTGTCTCCTTCGCGGGCACATATGCAGGCGTAATATCGCGCCGCAGTCTGAACCGCTCCCTCTGTTGTCGCTTTTGTTTTCATCGCTGGCCGGGTGTTGTCCGGCACTGAGCAGGATACAGAGCGTCATAAACGATCACGCCCTTTTGTTTCTTTTCTTCAGGCCGGAATGTCCTGTCCCGCGAGGTAAAAAGCTGTCGCACCGGGCGTCCGGGCGGCTGTCATGCTGCGCACAGAGCCGGCACGCCGTCTCTGCCCGGGCCCGTTCCGGGCCAGCGGGTTTCCATCCTGACGCAACCCCTGCAACCGGCTGTCGCCGGTGCGTTCACCGGGCGCGCTGCGCCCTTTAATGCCGCCACGCCGTTCCGTCGTGTCGGGTGTGTTCATACCCGTTTTCGCGCGCGGCGGGCCTGTTCCGGTCAGTCCAGGCGCGGAGGGCTGGTCGTAGCACCGTCATTCGTCAGCTGCAAGGGTGAAATGCACGCCTGCGGCGCCCTTGCACCCGCCGCCTGCCGTTGCTCTTTTGCCCTTCGCCGCGACTGGATCGACCGAAACATGACAACCCACCTGAGCAGGAGAAATGCCATGAACACACACAACGTCAACGTCAAAACCGCCACGCCAGAATCTCCCAAAACATGG
>NZ_NHZE01000123.1:0-359 GCF_002207995.1 Pantoea sp. VS1 | reverse complement strand
TGACCTGCCCCCAGAATTAGATACAACCTTCAGTTAGTAATGTCGGTTGGTTTTTCTTCATATTTCCCGTTTCGCCAGCCCGCTGCAAATTCAGCCGGCGTCAGGTAATTCAGTGATGAATGTGGTCGACACTCGTTATAATCCTGCCGCCAGTCATTAATGATTTCCCGGGCATGTAAAATATCGCTGAACCAGTGCTCATTCAGGCATTCATCCCGAAAGCGACCGTTGAAACTCTCAATAAATCCGTTCTGCGTTGGCTTGCCCGGCTGGATTAAGCGCAACTCAACACCATGTTCAAAAGCCCATTGATCGAGCGCGCGGCAGGTAAATTCCGGACCCTGATCGGTTCTTATCGT
>NZ_NHZE01000122.1:0-526 GCF_002207995.1 Pantoea sp. VS1 | reverse complement strand
CACTTTGTGATTCATGACTGGGGTGAAGTCGTAACAAGGTAACCGTAGGGGAACCTGCGGTTGGATCACCTCCTTACCTGAAGATACCTTCCCGCGAAGTGCTCACACAGATTGTCTGATGAACTTAGAGAAGAGCGTAAAACGCCTGCAGGCTTGTAGCTCAGGTGGTTAGAGCGCACCCCTGATAAGGGTGAGGTCGGTGGTTCAAGTCCACTCAGGCCTACCAAATCATTTCTCATGCTGCGTTACAGCGCCGCTCGCATAGAAGACTATGCGTCGCGACCCTGCGCCTTGCCTGAAAAATGATTCTCCTTGGTACTCATGCGTTTTACAACACTCATCGGGGCTATAGCTCAGCTGGGAGAGCGCCTGCCTTGCACGCAGGAGGTCAGCGGTTCGATCCCGCTTAGCTCCACCATCAACGAACCCGCGTTGATACAACTTCAGAATGCATTTACTGAATGCATTGCGAAGTTATTGCTCTTTAACAATCCGGAACAAGCTGAAAATTGAAACGACACGTCGT
>NZ_NHZE01000121.1:0-24612 GCF_002207995.1 Pantoea sp. VS1 | reverse complement strand
GGGTTTTTAATGTTCAGATGAATTATCCAAACGGTATTTTATTGAAATAAATGCCCAACTTCGAGTCGGGGTAAATTCTAAACCAACGGTGTTATAATGATGAATTAACTGTTAATGGTGATATTTAAATTAATGATCACATAATGATTAAAGGAAATGATAGTGTCGAGCATTAAAAAGAAAATATATTTAAC
Organism: Pantoea sp. VS1; assembly: GCF_002207995.1. Taxonomy (NCBI): domain Bacteria; kingdom Pseudomonadati; phylum Pseudomonadota; class Gammaproteobacteria; order Enterobacterales; family Erwiniaceae; genus Pantoea; species Pantoea sp. VS1. The sequence goes on along the minus strand of NZ_NHZE01000121.1, from coordinate 24,418 downwards.
AGAGTCTGAGGCAATTGATTTATATAAGGAGGTTGATTATATATTGGTGTCATTAAATAATATAGCTCATTATTATTATAACGAATCAAAAATCAATGAGGAGAAGCGAAGAGAGTATGAGCGAGAAACTACCGATTTCATTGATGACAATGATATTACTACATTGTTATCGAAGATGAGAGGAATGATTGGAGGTAAATTTGACCGTGAGCCTGGAGAGGATGATATGGACGATTTGGAGAGAGCTACTGAAAACACTAAATATTGGGAAGGTCCATAATTATCAGAGGATTAGCATAAAATTTAATTCAAACTATCCTTATGTCGATACATTGCGATATCTTTTCGGGTAAGGATAGTGCTACAACTTTCCATAAATTTCAAGAATAGTAGATGACCATTAGGGATAACCGGTGGTTTAAACATTTAAACCTGTGTGCCTGATTATTAAAGCTGGATCGATTCGCGGACTTTACCAAATAAACGCCACGAAAAGAACATAGTTTTAACAATTCGATCTATTAATAGAAGTTTAAATATTATCATACTTAGCGTGATAAATTAGCGCTGATGTCATAAGATGATTGCAAAATAGTCGTCACAGTTGTTATTGAGATAATAAATTTCCCTATTATGCCAAAAACTAACAATCCGTCATGACTGGAGAGTAATCATAATTAAATTATTAGAACTTAAGGCCCCGAAGTGAAGATCCTGCAGCTGCTCAGGGCGCTGGATATCCTGGCTTAGGATATCAAGCTGTGGTTTCAAATCTCCCCAGAACATGGGTTGTTAAAACTATGAGGGGTCGCTGGTGAATGCTTTAAATGATTTGATGAGATCGCTCAAAAAATAATAGTTGAGCTTAATGCGAATGGTAAAATTGAGTCAGCGATTTTTTTCACTAATTGGTATAATGAAACAATCAAGTGTGGTGATAAAGTTTCTCTTGAAATATTAGAAAAACTATCAACATGCAGAGCTATGTCTCAATATTCTAATTTCTCCCCGAAAGAAGAAATGCTGCTTGATGATGTCGTAGATAATGCAATAGCGGTTAAAAATAAGGTCCCATAATAGTAGCCAAACGCAATCTTAACGATCCTTCCGGCTTTTTCTCTTTAGCTGACAGTCGTCAGAATCAGGCTGTCCTGTCCAACCTTCACCGTCACTCTGTATCCCATCCCAGCCAGCCACCTCCCGGCAATATTAACCTGCGACGTGCTTCTGTAGAGAGCTATCTGCCTCAACCCTCTTTCCTCTCAGTCTCCACACTCTCCGCCGCCGTCTCTTCCTCTTTATCCTCTTTCACCGTTCTGCTGGCCGTCAGCAGGAACGGGGATTGCTGCCAGCGGGTGCGGCGGTCGCGCAGCAGGGTACGGGTCAGGATAATGCCGATCGCCAGCGCCAGCAGCATCATCAGGCGCAGAATATTGGTGGTGTTATCCACCTGACGCGATTCCGTCACCAGCACATGCGTATCCAGCGTGATACGCAGAAAACCCTGCGGACCCTCTTTCCCTTCCAGCGGCTGGACAATCTGATGATTGAAATAACTACCGGCACGTTTACCGTCGAGCGCCAGGCGGTCGCGCACATTAATACTCTCACCGCTGTGGGCCACCAGGCTGCCGTCGTCGGCATAGACCGAAGCGTCCAGCACACGGCTGTTATCCGTCATCTGATTCAGGATGGCTTCAATCTGCGTGCGGTTATCGTCGCTGTTATCCATGAGCGGTTTCAGACTGAACGCCACCTGGCGCGTCAGCGTGTGCGCCAGCTCCTCGACCTGTTCGGAACGGGCCATCTGATGGCCAAGACTAAACCATGACGCGCCCTGCATCAGCACCACTAACAGCGCCAGCGAGATAAGAACGATCACCGTGCGATGCAGGCGAAATTTCAGTGCGGTTTTGACCATCAGAAACCCGTGTGACGTAACAGCAGAAAGGCTGGCAATTATGTTGCCAGAACCCGCGCAGACAAGGTAGCCTCTTGCGTGGTTTTGTTGTCCCTACAGGAGCTGTAATGCCAAATCGTCTTACCTGGTGCGATCTGCCCGCCGATGTCTCTCTTTGGCCGGGTTTACCCCTTTCCCTGAGCGGTGATGAAGTGATGCCGCTGGATTACCGTGCCGGTCGGACTGGCTGGTTACTGTATGGGCGCGGGCTCGATAAACAAAAACTGACCGATTATCAGCATCAGCTGGGCGCGGCGATGGTGATCGTCAGCGCGTGGAATGTCGATGAGTATCAGGTAATCCGGCTGGCGGGCTCGCTGACACCGCGTGCCAGCAAGCTGGCGCATGAGGCTGGCTTTGATGTGGCGCCGCTCGGCAAAATCCCCCATCTGAAAACGCCAGGGCTGCTGGTCATGGACATGGATTCCACCGCCATCCAGATCGAGTGCATCGATGAGATCGCCAAACTGGCGGGCTGCGGCGAGCAGGTGGCGGAAGTGACGGAACGCGCGATGCGCGGCGAGCTGGATTTTAAAGCCAGCCTGCGTGAGCGCGTGGCGAAGCTGGCCGGCGCTGACGCCAATATTCTGAAGCAGGTACGCGACACGTTGCCGCTGATGCCGGGCCTGACCACGCTGGTGCACAAGTTGCAGGCGCTGGGCTGGCAGGTAGCGATTGCCTCGGGCGGTTTCACCTTCTATGCCGATCACCTGCGACAGACGCTGCATCTGGCCGCTGCGGTAGCCAACGAACTGGAAATGCGTGACGGTAAGCTGACCGGCGAAGTGCTGGGGCAAATCGTCGACGCGCAATTTAAAGCCGATACCCTGAACAGTCTGGCCCAGCGCTTTGACATCGCACCGGAACAAACCGTGGCGATTGGCGATGGTGCTAACGATCTGCCGATGATTAAAACGGCGGCGCTGGGTATCGCCTATCATGCTAAACCCAAAGTGAATGAGCAGACGGAAGTGATTATCCGCCACGCTGACCTGATGGGAGTGTTCTGCATTCTCACCGGCAGCCTGATTCACGAAGAGCGTTAACTGAGGATTTGATTTGGCCAAAGCGGCAAAACGCGCCTTCGTCTGTAACGAATGCGGCGCTGACTATCCGCGCTGGCAGGGGCAATGCAGCGCCTGTCACGCCTGGAATACCATTACCGAGGTGCGCATTGCCGCCTCGCCTGCGGCCGCGCGCAACGAGCGCCTGAGCGGCTATGCCGGTAGCGCCGGCACCAGCCGGGTGCAGAAGCTGTCGGAGATCAGTCTGGAAGCGCTGCCGCGTTTCTCGACCAGTTTTAAAGAGTTTGACCGCGTGCTGGGCGGCGGCGTGGTGCCGGGCAGCGCGATACTGATTGGCGGTAACCCTGGTGCCGGTAAATCAACGCTGCTGTTGCAGGTGATGTGTAAGCTGGCGGAAGGGATGAAAACCCTGTACGTCACCGGCGAAGAGTCGCTGCAACAGGTAGCGATGCGCGCCCATCGTCTGGGATTGCCGACGGAAAACCTCAATATGCTGTCGGAAACCAGCATCGAGCAGATCTGCCTGATCGCCGAGCAGGAGCAGCCGAAGCTGATGGTGATCGACTCGATCCAGGTGATGCACATGGCGGAGATCCAGTCATCGCCGGGCAGCGTGGCGCAGGTGCGGGAAACCGCCGCTTACCTGACGCGCTTCGCCAAGACGCGCGGCGTGGCGATCATCATGGTCGGTCACGTCACCAAAGATGGCTCGCTGGCCGGGCCGAAGGTGCTGGAGCACTGCATCGACTGTTCGGTGCTGCTGGACGGCGATGCCGATTCGCGCTTCCGCACGCTGCGCAGCCACAAAAACCGCTTTGGTGCGGTGAATGAGCTGGGCGTCTTTGCCATGACCGAGCAGGGCATGCGCGAAGTCAGTAACCCGTCTGCTATCTTTTTGTCACGCGGCGATGAGATCACCTCCGGCAGTTCGGTGATGGTGGTCTGGGAGGGCACGCGCCCGCTGCTGGTTGAGATTCAGGCGCTGGTGGACCATTCGATGATGGGCAATCCGCGCCGCGTGGCGGTTGGGCTGGAGCAGAACCGTCTGGCGATTCTGCTGGCGGTGCTGCACCGGCACGGCGGCTTGCAGATGGCCGATCAGGATGTGTTTGTGAACGTGGTCGGCGGCGTCAAAGTCACCGAGACCAGTGCAGACCTGGCGCTGCTGCTGGCGATGGTGTCGAGCCTGCGCGATCGCCCGCTGCCGCAGGATCTGGTGATTTTTGGCGAAGTCGGGCTGGCCGGGGAGATTCGTCCGGTGCCGAGCGGCCAGGAGCGCATTTCCGAAGCGGCCAAGCACGGCTTTAAGCGCGCCATTGTGCCGGCAGGAAATGCGCCGAAGAAGGCGATTGACGGTATGAAGGTGTATAGCGCGAAGAAACTGGCGGACGCGCTGGCGATTCTGGACGAGCTGTAAGGCGGGTTGTTGGGGAGGGGGTTTGGCTTGTGGTTCCACCTTTGCCCTCACCCTAACCCTCTCCCGCTGGCGGGAGAGGGGACCGATCGGAGAGGTTTGGTGGTGAGTAACCTGACCATGCACCTCCCATGCCAGCCGCACTAATTTTCCCCCTCTCCCGCGGGCGGGAGAGGGCCGGGGTGAGGGCCCGCGCGCACAATCCCTCTAATTCCATGCAGGAGGCACCACATGTCATCGTTTGACTATCTGAAAACCGCGATTCGCCAGCAGGGACACACATTGCAGCAGGTGGCTGATGCCAGCGGGATGACCAAAGGCTATCTGAGCCAGTTGCTGAATGCCAAAATCAAAAGCCCCAGCGCGCAGAAGCTGGAAGCGCTGCACCGTTTTCTCGGGCTGGAATTCCCGCGTCGCGACAAAACCGTGGGCGTGGTGTTCGGGAAGTTCTATCCGCTGCACACTGGCCACATCTACCTGATCCAGCGCGCCTGTAGCCAGGTCGATGAGCTGCACATCATCATGGGCCATGACGATCCGCGCGATCGCCAGCTGTTTGAGAACAGCGCCATGTCGCAGCAGCCCACCATCAGCGATCGTCTGCGCTGGCTGCTGCAGACCTTCAAGTACCAGAAAAACATCCGCATCCATTCGTTCAACGAAGAGGGCATCGAGCCCTATCCGCACGGCTGGGACGTGTGGAGCGCTGGCGTGAAAACCTTCCTCGCGGAGCAGGGCATTGAGCCCGACTGCGTTTACACCAGCGAAGAACCGGATGCACCGATGTATCAGCAGCATCTGGGCATTCCGGCGGTGGTGATCGATCCGCATCGATCATTTATGAACATCAGCGGCAGCCAGATTCGTCAGGATCCGTTCCGCTACTGGGAATACATCCCAACTGAAGTGAAGCCGTTTTTCGTGCGCACCGTGGCGGTGCTCGGCGGTGAATCGAGCGGCAAATCAACGCTGGTTAACAAGCTTGCCAACATCTTTAATACCACCAGCGCGTGGGAGTATGGCCGCGACTATGTCTTCTCGCACCTCGGCGGCGACGAGATGGCGCTGCAATACTCCGACTACGACAAAATCGCGCTCGGCCAGGCGCAGTACATCGATTTCGCCGTCAAATACGCCAACAAAGTGGCGTTTATCGACACGGACTTCATCACTACCCAGGCGTTCTGCCTCAAGTATGAAGGGCGCGAGCACCCGTTCGTGCAGGCGCTGATCGATGAGTACCGCTTTGACCTGGTGATTCTGCTGGAAAATAATGTGCCGTGGGTGGCCGACGGCCTGCGCAGCCTCGGCAGTTCGATGGATCGCCGTGAGTTCCAGTCGATGCTGGTCACCATGCTGCGTGAAAATCACATTGAATATGTGCACGTCAAAGAGGATGACTACGACACACGCTTCCTGCGCTGCGTCGAACTGGTGAAGCAGATGCTGGGCAGCTAGCGCAGCACAACAAAAAAGGCGCCGCGGCGCCTTTTTGTTATCACAGCGATTACTTCGCCATGCGCTTGTACTTGATACGCTTCGGCTCCAGCGCTTCGGCGCCGAGGGTGCGTTTCTTGTACTCTTCGTACTCGGTAAAGTTACCTTCGAAGAACTCCACTTTACCTTCATCCTGATAGTCGATGATGTGGGTGGCGATACGGTCGAGGAACCAGCGGTCGTGCGAGATCACCATCGCGCAGCCCGGGAACTCCAGCAGGGCGTTTTCCAGTGCGCGCAGGGTTTCGATATCCAGGTCGTTGGTTGGCTCATCGAGCAGCAGCAGGTTGCCGCCCACCTGCAGCAGTTTCGCCAGGTGCAGACGACCACGCTCACCGCCGGACAATTCGCCGACGCGTTTGCCCTGATCGGTACCCTTAAAGTTAAAGCGACCGACATAAGCGCGGCTCGGCATTTCAGTGTTGCCGATGCGCATAATGTCCTGACCGCCAGAAACTTCTTCCCACACGGTTTTTGAATTATCCATCGCATCGCGGAACTGATCGACCGACGCCAGCTTCACGGTTTCGCCCAGCTCGATGCTGCCGGAATCCGGCTGCTCCTGGCCTGACATCATGCGGAACAGCGTCGATTTACCGGCGCCGTTAGGGCCGATGATGCCGACGATGGCGCCTTTCGGCAGCGAGAACGACAGATCGTCAATCAGCACGCGATCGCCATACGCTTTGCTCAGGTTCTTCACTTCCAGCACTTTGTCGCCGAGGCGCGCGCCAGGTGGAATGAACAGTTCGTTGGTCTCGTTACGTTTCTGATAATCGGTGTTGTTGAGCTCTTCAAAGCGCGCCAGACGGGCTTTGCCCTTAGACTGACGGCCTTTCGCGCCCTGGCGCACCCACTCCAGCTCTTTCTCGATCGATTTACGACGCGCCGCTTCCTGAGAAGCCTCCTGCGCCAGACGCTGATCTTTCTGCTCCAGCCATGAAGAGTAGTTGCCTTCCCATGGAATGCCTTCACCACGGTCCAGCTCCAGAATCCAGCCGGCAACGTTATCGAGGAAGTAACGGTCGTGGGTGATGGCTACCACGGTGCCTTCGAAGTCGTGCAGGAAACGCTCCAGCCACGCGACGGATTCGGCATCCAGGTGGTTGGTCGGTTCGTCGAGCAGCAGCATGTCTGGCTTTTCCAGCAGCAGACGGCACAGCGCGACGCGGCGGCGTTCACCACCGGACAGGTTCGCGATTTTGGCATCCCACTCCGGCAGACGCATGGCATCGGCAGCGCGGTTCAGCTGGGTTTCCAGGTTGTGCCCGTCGTGTGCCTGGATCACTTCTTCCAGACGGCCCTGCTCAGCGGCCAGCTTGTCGAAGTCGGCATCCGGATCGGCGTACAGCGCGTACACTTCGTCGAGACGCTTCAGCGCGCCAACCACTTCCGCGACGGCTTCTTCCACCGACTCACGCACGGTGTGTTCCGGGTTCAGCTGAGGTTCCTGCGGCAGATAGCCGACTTTGATGCCCGGCTGCGGGCGAGCTTCCCCTTCGATATCTTTATCAATGCCGGCCATGATGCGCAGCAGGGTCGATTTACCCGCGCCGTTCAGGCCGAGTACGCCAATTTTGGCGCCAGGGAAAAAGCTAAGGGAGATATTCTTCAGAATGTGACGCTTCGGCGGAACCACTTTGCCGACGCGATGCATGCTATAGACGAATTGAGCCACGTTGTGATGAGCCTCTTGGTCTGTAATGGGTGGAACGTCAGATGCTGAAGTTTAGCCGTTTTCACCCGGCAATCACAGCCGCATTGCGCGCAATCTTCCGCAGCGGCGGAATAATGCTAGCCGCAGTGCAGGGTGAGCCTGGCCGCCTGCAGCACGGCGAGCAGCGCGGGCGGAGGCGGGCTGTCGCTGACCAGCATATCAAACAGCGAGAAGTCGCCAATGCGCGCCGGCAGTACCTTGCCGTACTTGCTGCTGTCGCCGACCACGATTTTGGTCTGCGCTCGCTGCAGCGCCAGATGCTTGATGGGCAGTTCGTTGAGGTTATAACAGGTGGCACCCTGCGCGACATCCATGCCGGCGGCAGAGATAAAGGCTTTATTGGGGCAGAGCGCATCCAGCACCGTGACCTGCTCGAGCGGTGTAAACACAGCGTTATCGGCGTGGAATTCGCCGCCGCACAGAATCACCCGACAGTGCGGCTTCTCTTTTAATGCCAGAAAGGTGTTGATCGCGCTGCAAATGGCGGTGAAGGGCAGATCGTTATCGATCGCTTCTATCACCAGCGGCAATGTGGTGCCGCAGTCGAAAAACACCGTGTCGTTGGCCTGTACCAGCGCGGCAGCCCGCTGTGCCAGCAGACGTTTCTTGCTGACGTTGAGGTTTTGCTGGTCGCTGACAAAATAGTGCGCCACGTTCTGCCGCGGGTCGCGCATCACATAGCCACCCAGCAGCACCACGCCCTGCGTCGCGCCGGTTAAATCGCGGCGGATGGTCATTTCTGACACGCCCAGCAGTTGCGCGGCCTGTTTTAAGTGCAGGGTGTCGCTGTGTTTCAGCGCCTGCGCCAGCTTATTGATTCGTTCGTCGCGGCGGGTTTCCATCAGTAACAGTTCGCTCAACCTTCGCTGCGGCCGGAATGGCCGGGTGGAGGGTAAACATAAGTTTTTTCTTGCAGATTAACAACCTGTCTTCTGCCCGCCCGCCCGCCGCGCGGCTAAATCGCCACCAGCCCGCGCACGCCCTCGCTCTCCATATTCGCCCCTGCGCCGCGCTGCACAATTTCGCCGCGCGACATCACCAGATAGCTGTCGGCCAGTTCGGCGGCGAAATCATAAAACTGCTCAACCAGCAGGATCGCCATGTCACCGCGCTGCGCCAGCTGGCGGATCACCGCACCGATCTCTTTGATCACCGACGGCTGGATCCCTTCGGTCGGCTCATCGAGGATCAACAGCTGCGGCTGGCAGGCCAGCGCCCGGCCGATCGCCAGTTGCTGCTGCTGGCCGCCTGACAGATCGCCACCGCGCCGTGTTTTCATCTCGCGCAGCACCGGAAACAGCTGGTAGATCTCCTCCGGTACCCGGCTGGCCTGGGCACCGGAGAAGCGCGCCAGCCCCATCAGCAGGTTCTCTTCCACCGTCAGACGCGGAAAAATTTCGCGTCCCTGCGGCACATAAGCAATGCCGGCCTGCACGCGCTGGTGTGGCTTGCGCGTGTTAATCAGCTGGTTCTGCCAGCGAACCTCGCCGGATTTGACCGGAATCAGCCCCATCAGACACTTCAGCAGCGTGGTTTTGCCCACGCCGTTGCGCCCCAGCAGGCAGGTGATCTCGCCCGGGCGAGCCTCAAACGACAGACCGCGCAGGATATGGCTGCCGCCGTAATATTGATGCAGTTCTGCTACCTGTAACATCTCAGCGCCCCAGATATACGTCGATAACCCGATCGTCCGCCTGTACCTCGCGCAGCGATCCCTCAGCCAGCACCTGGCCCTGATGCAGCACCGTCACGTGGTCGGCAATGGTTTCCACAAAGCCCATGTCATGTTCCACCACCATCAGTGAGTGCTTGCCCGCCAGGCTGCGGAACAGCTCGGCGGTGTAGTCGGTTTCGGCATCGGTCATGCCGGCTGCCGGTTCGTCCAGCAGCAGCAGGTGCGGCTCCTGCACCAGCAGCATGCCGATTTCGAGAAACTGCTTCTGCCCGTGCGACAGCAGACCCGCCTGCCGCTGGCGTTCGCCGCCGAGCCGCAGCAGTTTCAGCACCTCGTCGATACGATCGCGCTGCTCGCCGCTAAGCCGGGCGCGCAGGCTGGCCCACACCGATTTATCGTTTTTCAGCGCGATCTCGAGGTTTTCAAACACCGTCAGCGCTTCAAACACCGTGGGTTTCTGAAACTTGCGGCCAATGCCGGCGCGGGCGATTTCGACCGGCGACAGCTGGCGCAGATCGGTATCCTGGTCGTAGATCACCTGGCCGCTGTCCGGCCGGGTTTTGCCGGTGATCACGTCCATCAGCGTGGTTTTTCCCGCGCCGTTCGGGCCAATCACGCAGCGCAGTTCGCCGACGCCGATCTGCAATGACAGATCGGTCAGCGCGCGGAAGCCGTCAAACGAGACGTTGATGTTCTCCAGCTGCAGCACCGGATCGGTTTGCTGACGATGGCGATCCGCCGGGTGCGGTTGGGTAAACAGTTGCTCAGTCATGACGCCTCCGGCGCAGCAGGCCAATTACGCCACGCGGCAGAAAAAGCGTGACCAGGATGAACATCAGGCCCAGGAAAAACAGCCAGTATTCCGGGAAGGCGACGGTGAACCAGCTTTTGGCACCGTTGACGATGGCCGCACCCAGCAGCGGGCCAATCAGCGTGCCGCGTCCGCCGAGCGCCACCCAAATCGCCGCTTCAATCGAGTTGGTCGGCGACATTTCACTCGGGTTGATGATGCCGACCTGCGGCACGTACAGCGCACCAGCCAGCCCGCACAGCACGGCGGAGAGCGTCCAGACGAACAGCTTGAAGCCCTTCGGATCGTAACCAATAAACATCAGGCGGTTTTCCGCATCGCGCACCGCCGTCAGCACGCGACCAAACTTACTGCGCGCCAGAGCAAAGCCCAGCGCCAGGCTGAATAGCAGCAACAGCACGGTCGCGATAAACAGTGCGATACGCGTGCCGGTGGCGGTGACGCTGAAACCGAGCAGGGTAGTAAAACCGGTAAAGCCGTTGTTGCCGCCAAAGCCGGTTTCGTTGCGGAAAAACAGCAGCATGCCAGCGTAAGTCAGCGCCTGCGTCATGATGGAAAAGTAGACGCCTTTGATTCTGGAGCGAAAGGCGAAGAAGCCAAACAACAGTGCCAGCAGGCCCGGCACCAGTACAATCAGGCACAGCGCCCAGAGAAAGTGCTGGCTGCCGGCCCAGAACCACGGCAGCTCATTCCACGACAGAAACGACATAAACGCCGGCAAACCGCTGCCTGCGGCCTGGCGCATCAGGTACATGCCCATGGCATAGCCGCCGAGGGCAAAAAACAGCCCGTGGCCGAGCGACAGCAGCCCGGCGTAGCCCCACACCAGATCCAGCGCCACCGCGACAATCGCATAGCAGAGGATTTTGCCCACCAGCGTCAGCGTATAGGTAGAGATCGCCAGCGGATGGCTGGCGGGCAGCAGGGCGCAGAACGGCAGCACCAGCAGCAGCGCGGTCACGATGACGCCGAGAATCAGGCTGAGGCGCGGCGCTTTGCGCACCGCGCGTAAGGTCAGTGGCTGGCTCATCAGTCAATCACCCTCCCTTTAACGGCAAACAGACCCTGGGGACGTTTCTGGATAAACAGCACAATCAGCACGAGGATCAGGATTTTGCCGAGCACCGCGCCAATCTGCGGCTCCAGCACTTTGTTGAGGATGCCGAGACCAAAAGCCGCCACCACGGTGCCGGCCAGCTGACCGACGCCGCCGAGCACTACCACGAGGAATGAGTCGATGATGTAGCCCTGACCCAGTTCCGGTCCGACGTTGCCCAGCTGCGACAGCGCGACGCCGCCGAGTCCGGCAATGCCGGAACCGAGGCCAAACGCCAGCATGTCGATGCGCCCGGTCGGCACGCCGCAGCAGTCGGCCATGGCGCGGTTCTGCGTGACCGCCCGCACATTCAGCCCCAGCCGGGTTTTATTCAGCAGCAGCCAGGTGAGCGCCAGCACCGCGATGACAAACAGGATCACCGCGATGCGGTTATACGGCAGCACCAGATTGGGCAGCAGCTGCCAGCCGCCGGACAGCCAGCCCGGGTTGGCCACTTCGAGGTTCTGCGCGCCAAACAGCATACGCACCAGCTGAATCAGCATCAGGCTGATGCCCCAGGTGGCGAGCAGCGTCTCCAGCGGACGACCGTATAAGTGGCGGATGATGGTGCGTTCCAGCAGCATGCCCATCACGGCGGTGACGGCGAAGGCCACCGGCAGCGCCAGCAGCGGGTACCACGCCAGCCACTGCGGCGCAAACTGCTGGAACAGATTCTGTACCAGCCAGGTGGCGTAGGCGCCGAGCATCAGCATTTCGCCGTGCGCCATGTTGATCACGCCCAGCAGGCCGTAGGTGATCGCCAGGCCGAGCGCGGCCAGCAGCAGAATGGAGCCGAGCGACAGGCCGGTAAACGCCTGGCCGAGCCAGTCGCCCCACATCAGGCGCTGCCTGATGTGCTGCAGGCTGGCGGCCGCAGCGGCGCGCACCTGCGCATCGGGTTCGTTGCTGGCCTGGGTTAAGCGCGTCAGGCTGGCCTGCATCGCCGGATCGCCCGATTCTCCGAGCAGCGTGACCGCTTTCAGGCGCAGCGCGGCGTCCGGGCTGACGAGCTGCAGATTCGCGGCGGCCATCGCCAGCACCGCGCGTACTTTGCTGTCCTGTTCGGCGGCGAGGCGCTGTTCAATCAGCGGCAGCTGGTCAGGCGCGGCATCGTTTTGTAACTGCTGCGCTGCGCGCAGGCGAATCGCCGCATCGTCACTCACCAGCTGGTGGGCGGCGAGGGCGCTGGCAATCAGCACGCGCAGCCGGTTGTTCATGAAGAGTTTTTTGGTTTCGCCGTCCGGCTGCCGGGCGCTGTCGAGCGGCAGAAGCTGGTCAGCCTGTTTGCTGAACGGCTGTTTGTTCTGGTCGATAACCACGCTTTCATTGCGCAGCGCCTGCAGCAGCGGCAAGCGGCTGGCCTGCGGCACCGCAGCCCACTGCTGCAGCAATGTCGCCTGCTGCGTGCGGCTGGCAGCGGCGAAGTCAGCGCCATCACCGGCCTGCGCCAGCCACGGCAGCAGTAACAGCAGGCAGCTGAGAATACGGCGGAGTGTCATGGTGATCATCCTGTTATGGTTACGTTGGGTGCGATGTGGCTCTTAGGGGGTAGGGCGTTGTCTGGCACTCACCCCGGCCCTCTCCCGGAGGGAGAGGGAGAAAAACGGATGAGTGCGGTGCATGGCCCTCACCCCGGCCCTCTCCCACAGGGAGAGGGAGACGCTGCTACAGGTGAGTTCGGTAGCGGCGTGCTGGCTCGATCGGTTCCCTCTCCCGCAAGCGGGAGAGGGTTAGGGTGAGGGCCATAGGGCCATAGGGCGAGGACCATCAGCCTCCCCTTACTGCGCCGACTTCACCGGATAATCCGGCTTCTTATCATTCCCGGCGATATACGGGCTCCACGGCTGGGCGCGCACCGGCTGTTCGGTCTGCCACACCACGTTGAACTGGCCGTTCTCCTCCACCTCACCAATCATCACCGGCTTATGCAGATGGTGGTTGGTTTTGTCCATGGTCAGCGTGAAGCCGTCCGGCGCTTTAAACGTCTGTCCGGCCATCGCGGCGCGCACTTTATCCACATCGGTGGTGCCAGCTTTCTCTACCGCCTGCGCCCACATATGCAGGCCAACGTAGGTGGCTTCCATCGGATCGTTGGTCACTACGGTGCTGGCGTTCGGCAGGTTGTGCGCTTTGGCGTAAGCGCGGTAGTCGGCCACGAACTTCGCATTAGTCGGGTTATCCACTGACTCAAAGTAGTTCCACGCCGCCAGCTGACCGACCAGCGGTTTGGTGTCGATGCCGCGCAGTTCTTCTTCCCCCACCGAGAAGGCAATTACCGGAATGTCGGTTGCTTTAATGCCCTGGTTCGCCAGCTCTTTGTAGAACGGTACGTTGGAATCACCGTTGATGGTGGAGATCACCGCGGTTTTGCCACCGGCGGAGAATTTCTTGATATTGGACACGATGGTCTGGTAATCGCTGTAACCAAACGGCGTGTAAACCTCTTCGATATCCTTATCCTGCACGCCTTTGCTATGCAGGAAGGCGCGCAGAATCTTGTTGGTGGTGCGCGGATAGACATAGTCGGTGCCGAGCAGGAAGAAGCGTTTGGCGCTGCCGCCATCTTCGCTCATCAGATACTGCACCGCCGGGATCGCCTGCTGGTTCGGCGCGGCGCCGGTATAGAACACGTTCGGCGACATCTCTTCGCCTTCGTACTGCACCGGATAGAACAGCAGGCCGTTCAGCTCTTCAAACACCGGCAGCACCGATTTGCGCGAGACCGACGTCCAGCAGCCAAACACCACCGCCACTTTGTCCTGAGTCAGCAGCTGGCGCGCTTTTTCGGCGAACAGCGGCCAGTTAGAGGCCGGATCGACCACCACCGGTTCCAGCTTCTTGCCCAGCACGCCGCCTTTGGCGTTAATCTCATCGATGGTCATCAGCGCCACATCTTTCAGCGGCGTTTCGGAAATCGCCATGGTGCCGGACAGCGAATGCATAATGCCGACTTTGATGGTGTCTGCCGCCTGTGCGGTAAAGGCGAAGCCCATGCTGGCAACGGTAGCGGAGAGCGCGAAAGCTTTAAGCAACGAACGTCGTTTCATCATTTAAACCCCTAACTGTGTTATCTGTTGTTATTCAATGGGTTGAAGCCGAGCCTGCTGTAACATATGCAACGTAATCTTCCTGACCTCGGCCTTACTGACGGCAATGTGGTCGGTTAAAATGCGCTGTGCCTCCTCGGTGTGTTGCTGAAAAATCGCCCGTAAGATCTGAGCGTGCTCGCGGTACGTGGCATCAACCCGGTCATCCCGCGTGAAGTCGAGACGGCGAATGATGCGGATTTTTTCTGTCAGCTCGGCGTGGATGCGCGCCATCTCCTGATTGCCCGCCGCGGCCACCAGCGCCATGTGAAAGGCTTCGTCGTGCGCTGATACCGCTTTGCCATCTTCCAGCCGGGCATCGTCGATCCAGAAGGTTTTCAGCGCGGTCAGGGTTTCCGCGCAGGCCAGCGGCGGCAGCGCGCACAGGCGGCGCACCGCTTCGCGTTCCAGCACGGTGCGGAAGTCGTACAGCTCCTCGAAGTAAGCGAAATCGAACGGCCGCACCTGCCAGCCGCTGCGAAACCACACCTCGACGTAGCCTTCGCGCTCCAGCCAGAACAGCGCCTGACGCACCGGCGTGCGGCTCACCGCCAGCCGCTCGGCGATTTCGTTTTCGCTGAAGCGGTCACCCGGCATCAGACGGAATTCAAAGATGTCCTGCTTCAGCGCCTGATAAACCTTTTCGGCCAGCGCTTCGGGACGGCCTTTGCTGCGGGGCGCGCTACTGTTCATACCTGCTCCTTAAGCCAGCCACAGCAGGGTGTCGCCCGGACTCACAGGACGGCCCGCCTGGCAGGCAATGCGTTTCACCGTGCCGGCCTGCGGCGCGACAATCGCCAGTTCCATCTTCATCGCTTCCACGATGATCAGCGTCTGGCCGGCCTGCACCGTATCGCCCGGCGCAACCAGCACTTTCCAGATGTTGCCGTTCATGTCAGCGCACACCGCCAGCGCATCGTCCTCTGCATCGGCGACCACCAGCGTCTCTTCACGGGTGAGCGGCGCTTCCTGCTCTTCCTGCGCCCACAGCATCACTTCCTGCTCAAACGCCGCGGCCTGACGCTCACGGAAGGCACTGATTTCCGTCGCGTTGTCGGCGAGGAATTGCTGATGCGCCGCGAAATCAAACTCGCTCTGCTCAATGCGAATGCGGGCGCGGCCGGCGCGGAAATCGTCACGCAGCTGCGTTAGTTCCGCTTCGCTCACCGGATAGAAACGCACCTGGTCAAAGAAGCGCAGCAGCCAGGGTTCGCCGGCGGCAAACTGATCGTTTTGCAGGAACTTATTCCAGATGGGCAGCGTGCGCCCCACCAGCTGATAGCCGCCCGGTGAATCCATGCCGTAGATGCACATGTACATGCCGCCAATGCCCACCGTGCCTTCGGCAGTAAAGGTGCGTGCCGGGCTGTATTTGGAACTCAGCAGACGATGGCGTGGATCGATTGGCACCGCGCACGGTGCGCCGAGATAGACATCGCCGAGACCGAGAATCAGATAGCTGGCGGCAAACAGGGTGTCGCGTACCGCTTCGCGGCTCGCCAGTCCATTGATGCGCTGAATGAAGTCAACGTTATTCGGCAGCCACGGCGCGCTGGCGCGAACCGTCTCTTTGTAACGCTCCACCGCACCGAGCGTGGCGCTGTCTTCAAACGCCATCGGCAGCCAGACGATGCGCGACGGCACTTTCAGCGCGCTGACGTCGCCCAGCCCGGCTTCCAGCTCCAGCAGCAGCGTCATCAGCTGCTGCTGACCGATCACCAGGCTGTCATAGCGCACCTGCAGCGAGCGCACGCCGGGCGACAGCTCTTCGATGCCGGGCTCTGCACGCTGGCGCAGCGCCTGCATCAGCAGGTGTACGCGCAGGCGCAGCGCCAGATCCAGCACGTTATCGCCGTACTCAATCAGCACATATTTGTCGCCCGCCTGGCGGTAGACCGCAGCAGGCGTGGTGGCGGTCGCCGGCAGCGCCGCTAACAGGGTGGCAGAACCGATGTCGCTCGCCGCCAGCGACGGCACCGCGAAGGCCGGTGCGTGCTGGCTGCGCAGCGTGGTTACGCTGTGCGCCTGAGCTTTCTCCAGCGCGACCGCTTCGTCGGCGCTGATCGGGTGGAAGCGGATGCGATCGCCCGGTTTGACCTGGCCGACTTTCCACAGCTCGGCTTTGGCGATGGTGACCGGGCAGACGAAGCCACCAAGGCTTGGGCCGTCGTGCGTCAGGATCACCGGGAAGTCACCGGTAAAGTTCACCGCGCCGATGGCGTATTCGCAGTCGTGTACGTTTGATGGATGCAGCCCGGCTTCACCGCCGTTAGCGCGCGTCCAGCTGGGTTTAGGCCCGACCAGACGGACGCCCAGCCGGTTGGAGTTGTAATGCACCTGCCAGTCGCTGGCAAAGAACTCATCGATGGCGGCCTGGGTGAAGAAATCCGGTGCGCCGTGCGGGCCGTACAGCACGCCAATGCGCCATTCGCTGCCGTAGTGCGGCACCAGCGCGCGATCCAGCGCTTCAGGTTCGCTGACCGGGGCTGGCGTGGTGCAGGCGGCGAGCGCCGGCTGAGAGATCGGCAGCATGTCGGCAACGCGCAGCGTGCGTCCGGCGTGGCCGCCAAACTGGCCCAGCGAGAAGGTGGCGCGGCTGCCGAGATACTCTGGCACATCGAAACCATTACGCACCGCTAAATAGGTGCGGCAGCCGCTCTGCGCGCGGCCCAGCGTCAGGGTTTGTCCGGCTTTCACCGCCACCGGCTGCCAGTAGTTGACCGCGCTGCCGTCGAGATCGGCCGGACAGTCGGCACCGGTCAGCGCGATCAGCGCATCGCTGTGGAAGCGCAGCGTCGGGCCCTGCAGGGTGAACTCCAGCCCGGCGGCGCTGGCGTGGTTGCCGACGATACGGTTGGCCAGGCGGAAGGCGAAGTCATCCATCGGGCCGGACGGCGGCACGCCGATGTCCCAGTAGCCCAGGCGGCCGGGAAAGTCCTGAATGCTGCTGAACGTCCCCGGCTGCAGCACTTCGATGACGCTGGCCGCCGGCGTAAAGCCGTCAAGGAAGCGCGTCCAGACGTTGCCGCTGCGGAAGGCGTCGGTCGCCACGATCTGACGCAGATAATCGAGATTGGTGGCGATGCCGTGCAGTTGGGTAGCGTCGAGCGCCTGCTGCAGCTTCGCCAGCGCGGCGTCGCGCGTTTCGCCATGCACGATCAGTTTGGCCACCATCGGATCGTAAAACGCCGTCACTTCGCTGCCGGTCTCGATCCAGCCGTCGACGCGCACCCCCGGCGGGAAGCTGACGTGGGTTAACACGCCCGGGCTCGGCTGGAAGTTTTTCAGCGGATCTTCGGCGTACAGCCGCACCTCAATCGATGCGCCGTGCGGTGCCTGCTGCAGACGATCCCAGTCGATGGCATCGTCCGCCGCCACCTGCAGCATGCACTCCACCAGGTCAAGGCCGGTGACGCACTCGGTCACCGGATGCTCCACCTGCAGGCGGGTGTTCACTTCGAGGAAATAAAACGCGTCCTGCGCGGCGTCATAGATGTACTCCACGGTGCCGGCGCTGCGGTAATTAACCAGCTCGCCCAGCCGCACCGCTGAAGCCAGCAGCGCTTCGCGCGTGGCCTGCGGCAGATTAGGGGCCGGCGTCTCTTCCACCACCTTCTGATTGCGGCGCTGCAGCGAACAGTCGCGTTCGCCCAGCGCAATCACCTTGCCCTTGCCGTCGCCAAAAATCTGTACTTCCACGTGGCGCGCACGATCGATGCAGCGTTCAAGAAACACGCCGGCATCGCTGAAAAACTGTTCCCCCAGGCGACGCACGCTCTCCCACGCGTTTTCCAGTGCCGTGGCGTCGGCGCAGCGGGTCAGACCGATGCCGCCGCCACCGGCGGTGCTTTTCAGCATCACCGGATAGCCAATGTCTTCCGCCGCGCTGAGTGCGTCCTGCAGCGAACTGAGCAGCGGCGTGCCCGGCGTCATCGGCACGCCCGCGCTGGCCGCCAGTTCACGGGCGCGATGCTTGAGACCGAATTCGCCGATCTGCTGTGCGGTCGGGCCGACAAACGCGATGCCGGCCTCTTCGCAGGCGGCGGCAAACGGCAGGCTCTCCGACAGAAAACCGTAGCCGGGCCAGATGGCCTGCGCGCCGCTTTGCTGCGCAGCGGCGAGAATTTTGTCGATGCGCAGATAGCTGTCGCTGGCTTTGTCACCGCCAAGGGCGATGGCTACATCGGCTTCGGTAACGTGACGCGCGTTGCGGTCGGCATCCGAATAGACCGCCACGCTGGTTACGCCGAGGCGCTTCAGGGTGCGGATGGCACGACAGGCGATTTCGCCACGGTTAGCAATCAGAACGGTGCTGAACATGATTAGTGATTCCCCTGTGACGTCAGCCAGTTGCGCCAGCCGCCGAATTCAGTGATTTCCAGCGCCTGCTTCAGCGCTGCCGGTTCGCAGATAAAGCCTTTCACGATGCGTCCATCCGCCAGCGTCAGCGAACCAATGCCGAGCGGCGCCGGGATTTCCGCGACGAATTCGCCAAAACGCGCCAGCGGGATGTCCCACAGTTCGACGGTGATGGCGGCACCGCTGTCGCCGCGCAGCAGGCCGGGCTTTTTGATCGGGCCATCAAGCAGGGCGAACAGGCGATAGTGGCTGGCGGTTTGCGTCTCCTCGACCCACACCGCCTGACGCGTGGTGAGCTGGAAATTCAGCGGCATGCCGGTGAGATGGGCGCCGACCACCGCCACGCGCACGTGGTCAGGCGACGGCGGCAGCGCGGCGGGCTGCGGCGGCAGCGCTTTGCCGGTGGCCCCGAGCGGCAGTGCCAGCTGCTGCTGCCAGCGCAGGCCAAACGTCGCCAGCGCGCGGTCGTGCCACGCCGGGGCGATCAGCGTGATGCCCGCAGGCAGCCCATCGGCGCGGAACGGGCCAGGCAGCGCCAGCGCGCTGAGATCGGCCAGGTTCGTGAAGTTGGTATAGGTGCCGAACTGCGAGTTGTAGTGCACCGGCTCCTGCTGCATCTCTTCCAGCGTATGGATGGTGGGCGAGGTCGGCACCACCAGTGCATCGAACCGGGCCAGCGTCTGCTGGATCTGGCGCGTCAGTTCGGCACGCAGGTATTCGGCCTGATACGCCTCGACGGCGCTGTACTGGCGGCCGCTGCTGACGATGCCGTACACCACCGGATCCATCTCTTCCGGGCGGTCGAGCATCTCGCCGACCGCCACGGTGCGCTCGGCAACCCACGGGCCGTAATAGAGCTGCTCTGCCAACTGATGGAAAGGGGCGAAGTCGATGGGGCGCAGCGTCGCACCGCTCGCCGTGAGCTGCTCCAGCGCGCTGAGCCACGCCGCTTCCGCCTGCTGATCGCCGTAGAACTGCGGCGCGGCAGGGATCGCCAGCGAGGGTTGCGGCTGGAAACTGGCCGGTGCGCTGCGTGGCGACTGGCGCGCGTAGGCGTCGCTGGCGTCGTAGCCGCCCGCGATGCTGGCGACGCTAAAGGCATCGGCAACCGTCAGGGCGAACACCGAGATGGTGTCATTGAGACGGCAGGCCGGTACCACGCCGCTGGCCGAGAACCAGCCTTTGGTCGGCTTCAGCCCGACGATATTGTTAAAACCTGCCGGTACGCGGCCGGAGCCGGCGGTATCGGTGCCGAGCGAGAAGCCGACCAGGCCGCGCGCCAGCACGGACGCGGAGCCGGAGCTGGAGCCGCCGCTGACGTAGGCCGGATTAAAGGTGTTGCTCACCGCGCCATACGGCGAGCGGGTACCAACCAGACCGGTCGCGTACTGGTCGAGGTTGGTTTTACCGATGACGATAGCGCCTGCCGCTTTCAGCCTGGCCACCACAAAGGCATCGGCTGCGGCCTGATACGTCAGCGCCGGGCAGGCGGCGGTAGTCGGCCAGCCTGCCACGTCAATGTTGTCTTTAACGGCAAACGGCACGCCAAACAGCGGCAGCGCGGCCGGATTGCGCTGATACGCCGCCAGCAGCGGTTCAACCTGCGCCAGCAGCTGGGCCGGCGAAGCGAGGTACAGCCAGGCATTATCCTGGTTATCGAGTGCGTCGAGATGTGCGGCCAGCAGTGCAGGGATCTGCTGTGCATCCTGCTGTGCGCAACGTTGCCAATCCTGAAGCGTAAAACCGAAGGTCGATGCCATGAGTGAATTCCAGCTGGTATACAAGATGGCATTCAACAGAGCAAAGCACGTGCCAGAGTTGTAACTGAATGAAAAAACATAGCTATTTGATGGGTAATAAGTTTTTGTGATGATTATTTGCACAATTGCGGCGCAGGCGCTGAACAATCACGGTGCGCCTGGGTAAATTTTGTGAAGAACGTGGCAAGAGCCGGTTGGCCTGGTTAGCATGAAGGGAGTCCGGCATAAGCTGGAGCGCAGCAATGAGGAGAGCGGAGTGGAGAAGTGGCGTAACTGGATGATAGGGATCTGTCTGGTCAGCACGGCCGGCAGCGTGTGGGCCGATTCGCTGGATCAGCAACGACAGCGCTATGCGCAGATCAAACAGGCCTGGGACAACAAACAGATGGACCAGGTTGAGCAGCTGATGCCAACGCTGCAGGATTATCCGCTCTATCCGTACCTGCAGTACCGCCTGCTGGCGCAGGATCTCGATCAGGAGACCGGGCTGGCGGTGAAAAACTTTATTCAGCAGTATCCGACGCTGCCGCCGGCGCGCTCGCTGCAGACGCGCTTTGTTAACGTGCTGGCGCACCGCCAGGACTGGCCGGGCGTGCTCAGCTTCAGTCCTGATGAGCCGAAGCCGGTGCAGGCGCGCTGTAACTGGTACTACGCCAAATGGGCGACCGGCCAGCAGCAGGCGGCGTTTGACGGGGCCAAAGCCATCTGGCTGCGCGGGACCGCGTTACCGAACGACTGCGACAAGCTGTTCTCGGTGTGGCAGGCGTCAGGGCAGCTGTCGCCGATCACCATCCTCGAACGCATCCGCCTGGCGATGAAAGCTGGCAACGACAGCCTGGTTAATTATCTGGCGAAAATGCTGCCGGCGGATTACCAAACCACCGCCAGCGCGCTGATTGCGCTGCAGCAGAATCCCCAGACCGTCACCACCTTTGCCAGCACCCTCGGCCCGACCGATTTTACCCGCATGGCCACCAGCTACGCCTTTGCCCGCGTGGCGCGTCAGGATATGGACAATGCGCGCATGATGATCCCGCAGCTGGTTCAGGCGCAGAAGATGGGCCCGGCGGAAGAGCAGGATCTGAAAGAGACGGTGGTGTGGCGCATGATGGGCGCCGATCTCACCTCGGAGCAGGCGCGCTGGCGCGATGCGGTGGTGATGAACAGCGAATCCACCGCGCTGATTGAGCGGCGCGTGCGGCTGGCGCTGAGTGAAAACGACCGTCGCGGCCTGAACACCTGGATTGCCCGGCTGCCGGTGGAAGCCAAAGAGAAAGATGAGTGGCAGTACTGGCAGGCCGATTTACTGATGGCGCAGGGGCGCAAAGAGGAAGCGGAGGAGATTCTGCGTAAGCTGATGCAGCAGCGCGGCTTCTATCCGATGGTGGCGGCACAGCGGCTGGGCGTCGGGTATCCGCTGCAGGTGGATCAGGCCCCGGCGGCGGACAATAGCGTGGTGCAGGGGCCGGAGATGGCGCGCGTGCGCGAGCTGATGTACTGGGGGCTGGATAACCTGGCGCGCAGCGAGTGGGCCAATCTGATCAGCAGCAAAACCCGTACCCAGCAGCAGATGCTGGCGCGCTACGCTAATGAACAGGACTGGTGGGATCTCAGCGTGCAGGCCACCATCACCGCGAAAATGTGGGATAGCCTGAAAGAGCGTTTCCCGCTGGCGTGGCGCAATCTGTATCAGCAATACACCAGCGATAAAGGCATCACGCCAAGCTACGCCATGGCGATCTCTCGCCAGGAGAGCGCGTGGAACCCGAAAGCGCGCTCACCGGTTGGCGCCAGTGGCCTGATGCAGGTGATGCCGGGCACCGCCAGCCATACCGTGAAGATGTACAACATTCCGGGTTACGTTAACAGCAGCCAGCTGCTCGATCCGCAGACCAATATTCAGATTGGTACGCAGTATCTGGAGTATGTCTATCAGCAGTTTGGTCAGAACCGCATCTTCTCTTCTGCCGCCTATAATGCCGGCCCGGGGCGGGTGCGTAGCTGGCTGAATACCAGCGGCGGCAAACTGGATGCGGTGGCGTTTATCGAAACCATTCCCTTCTCGGAAACCCGTGGCTACGTGAAAAACGTGCTGGCCTACGATGCCTATTACCGCTACTTCATGGGTAAGCCGGATAAGATTCTCGCCGACGGCGAGTGGAATCGCCGTTACTGACTGTGTTATGCTTCCGTACTCGTTAATGAGTACGGAAGCCTTCATGAGCCAACCCCTTTCCCCGCAGCCGGTTGAAGACAACTGGCTGCGTTTCATCGACCTGATGCACAACGCGTTTTCCGATGACGTAGCGCTGCCACTGCTGCAGCTGATGATGACGCCGGACGAGCGCGAAGCCTTAGGCACGCGCCTGCGCATTATCGAAGCGTTGATCAACGGTGATATCAGTCAGCGCGAGCTGAAAAACGAATTGGGCGTCGGGATAGCCACCATCACCCGCGGATCCAATAGCCTGAAAGAGGCGCCGCCCGAGCTGAAACGCTGGCTGGAAGCGCGCCTCGGGCGCAGCTGATCACTGCTGATACAGCGGGTGGGTGAACGGACAGAGCGCCAGAATCAGGGCCTGATGATAGACGCTGGAGCGGCTCAGCAGACCGTGGGTGAAGGCGCCAATCGCACCGCCCTTGTGTTTGATATTCTCTACGCCGGTTAAGCGCGCCATTTCGTCACCGAGCTCATGCCCGGCAGTCAGACCGGCCATCACCACCGGCGGCAGCGTAAAGCTGGCAGAGCGGGATTCACCGCGTTGCTGCGCATTCTCCACCACCATCCAGGCAAAGGCGCAGTCGCCCTCGATGCCCGCTTCAATCGCCACCCAGTAATCCGCCTGTGGCCGCACATGACGCGCGTTCGCCACACGCTGGCGTGCGCCAGTTCGAGTTTCGGCATCGCTTAAGGGCTGCGCGGCGACGCCGCTCTCGACCTCGACCCCTTCAATATGGCAGGATCCTTCGCCGAAAACGTCGTTGAACGCCTGAGCAATTGCGCGGATTTTTGCCGGATTGATGGTGGCTGCGACAACATGGTACATAATTACCTGAACCCTCAAGACAAATTTGTCGCAGTATAACGGAAATTAAGCATGTTACAGGTCTATCTTGTTCGTCACGGTGAAACGGTTTGGAATGCGGCCCGACGCATTCAGGGGCAGTCCGACAGTCCGCTGACGGATAAAGGTGAGCAGCAGGCGCATCAGGTGGGCGAGCGCGTGAAATCGCTGGGCATTACTCACGTGATTGCCAGCGATTTAGGACGTACCCGGCGCACCGCGGAGATTATTGCTGATGCCTGCGGTTGTAAGGTGACGCTGGATGCCCGCCTGCGCGAGCTCAATATGGGCTGTCTGGAGCAGCGTCCGCTCGACGGCCTGACGGCGGAAGAGGAGAGCTGGCGTAAAGCGCTGGTGGATGGCACCGAAGGCGGCCGGATTCCGGGCGGCGAGTCGATGGAGGAGATGGCGACGCGCATGCATGCCGCGCTCAATGCCTGTCTCGATCTGCCGGCGGGTAGCCGCCCGCTGCTGGTGAGCCACGGCATGGCGCTGGGCGTGCTGGTGAGTACCATTCTCGGGCTGCCGGCCCATGCGGAGCGCCGTTTGCGTCTGCGTAACTGCTCGATTTCGCGCGTCGATCATCAGCAAAGCGCCTGGCTCGCCGCCGGCTGGGTGGTGGAGACGGCCGGTGATGTGTCGCATCTGGATGCCCCGGCGCTGGATGAGCTGCAGCGTTAATCGCGGTAGCGCATGGCGCAGAATGACTGCGTATCGGTGCGTATCAATGATCGCGTATCGGTGCGCATCAATGCGCACCCTACGAGGGCATGGGCAATGCGCATCGGCGACAAACGGTAGGGCTTGTGGCTGCGGTTGAATCGGTGCGCATGAAGGTACAAACCGAGCACATGGGTAACACTTTAGACCGGGCACATGGGTAACAGTTATAAACGGCATAGCAGAGGAGACTCACTATGCCCTGGACTGAGACTGTTACCATGCAACGCCCT
>NZ_NHZE01000120.1:0-1031 GCF_002207995.1 Pantoea sp. VS1 | reverse complement strand
GCTCAGTAACGTTCTCGAACACCTTGCCGGCATCTTCAGCAGCAGCCGGGACGAGGGCGGTACGAAAGACGCTGCCGCCCTGCTGCGCCAGAGCTTCAGCTATCCGTCCCTGAGCGGCCTGCTGCCCTGGCGCGCCTATGACGAGACCCGGGAGCTCTACGTGAACAGCCGGTCCGTCGGCTTTATTCTGGAGGTGGCGCCCCTGACCGGTGCCAATCAGCAGGTGGTGCAGGCGCTGGACGACCTGCTCCGCAAGAAGCTGCCGCGCAAAACCCCGGTGACCGTGCTGATGGTGGCCAGCAAGTGCGTGGGTGAGATGCTGGACAAGGGACTCAGCCGCGACATGTGGCAGGGCAGCATGGCGCCCCGCCTGAACGCCATCACCAAAGCCTACTGGGAGCGGGCGGCGCTGATGGGGCTGACCAATAAAAACGAGTACCCCCTCTATCTGCGCAACTACCGCGTGTTTCTGGTTTACGGGCAGGCGGGACGGGGCGGGATACGCGCAATGGACGAGGCGGTGCAGCTGCGTGAAACCGTACGCGTGTCGCTGCTGGCCGCAAAGATGGACTCCCTGCGCGTCGGACCGGAAGCCTTTCTTTCGGTGGTGCGTGAACAGCTGAACTATCGCCAGGGGCAGGTGGTCTCCAGCAGCCGTCACTGGAATGGCGATCAGGAACTGCACCGCCAGTGCGTGGATCCCAGCACGGAGCTCGAGGTCCATCCGGGCTACCTGCGGCTCACCACGGCGCGTCAGCGCGAAGACCGGACGCTGGGTGAGGAAGGGGAGTCTGACGTCACCAGCACGCGCATTGTGAGCCTGCAGATGACCAAAACGCCGCTCCAGTTCGCGCTCTGGCAGGCGTCCGACAACCTGCAGAACATGCGCTTCCCCGATCTCGGCATTCCCTGTCCGTTTATCCTGAGCTGGACGGTTTGCGTGGAGGATCAGGTGAAAAGCCAGAACGCCGCGTTCAGCAAAGAGCAGGATCTGGGCAAGAAGGCCGGCACCTCTTACGCGAAGCTGTTCC
>NZ_NHZE01000119.1:0-327 GCF_002207995.1 Pantoea sp. VS1 | reverse complement strand
CTGGGGTGAAGTCGTAACAAGGTAACCGTAGGGGAACCTGCGGTTGGATCACCTCCTTACCTGAAGATACTTTCCCGCGAAGTGCTCACACAGATTGTCTGATAGAAAAGTAACGAGCAGGACGGCTGCGAAGTCGTGACACTTTGTGTCCCCTTCGTCTAGCGGTTAGGACTCCGCCCTTTCACGGCGGCAACAGGGGTTCGAATCCCCTAGGGGACGCCACTGCTTGGTGACAGGTGAAAGGTGTCTCCACAGAATATCTCAAAACTGACGGTAACGTCGTGTTTGAGATATTGCTCTTTAACAATCCGGAACAAGCTGAAAATT
>NZ_NHZE01000012.1:0-2891 GCF_002207995.1 Pantoea sp. VS1 | reverse complement strand
CAGATCGCTCATGTCCTTGTCGGAGGTGTTGCGAACCTGCAGGTAAACAGTCTTCTGGCTGGACGGCTCAAGCCAGACGGTCTGACTCATCTGGGTTTTGACGTCGAGGTTGCGTTTTTTGATGGCGGTACTCATGGCACCACAGCCGGAAAGCATCAGGGAGGCAGCAGCAATCGCCGCCACGAAGGCGTTATGGTATTTCATAGACGTATCCTTGTTAAATGGAAAAAACGGGACAGACGCGCCCCGGGGCACGCTGTTTTATACAGGGATTTAGAGAGAAACCCTTCCGTCAGAATGCCGGAAGGGATATCGGCAGGAGCCGAGAGAACTTAAATCTTTTTGATGAGTCTGGCGAGTTTACTCATTGCACCAGCAATACCATAGCGGGTCAGTTCAGCACTGATTACCATCTGTATAACGAGAATTGATAATAAGAAAACTAATGTGCTAATGCCGATCACTTTAGGCTCAATCACGGCCCCCACTAAAGCCACTCCCCAGTTTACAATAACTGCTCCAAGCCCCATAAGGCCCGTCAACTTTCTAATGCGGTTAATTATGAAAGAATTATTACGTGTATTCTCATCAAATGAGAGATATACCAATGCTGAGTTATATAGAGAAGCCCCAACGCCAAGTGCACTCAATACCGTTATACCCGTTGCAAACATTTCAAACTGCATTTTGTCAGAAAAATAGACGTTATTCCCAAACAGATCTTGCTCAGGAGTAAAGCTGTATGCCATCCAAAGCAGTGCCAGTACATACCCCATCACACAGGCGACTGGCCATGTCATACTGAGTTTTAAAGCAGCAGCAGGCGAAACAAGTGGACGGTTTTTGTCTTCCAGATTCTGCATCAGCATGTTCACGTCATTACTGATGTCAATGCGCGTCATGGTAGCCATCGTTAAATTCCTTTATTAGTTGCCGGTTCGTCTGCGGAGTTCCTGCAGCTTTTCCTCAAACTCTTTATTCTCAGGCGTGTGCGTCCATAGTTTCTGCTTGCCCTGCTCCGTTACAAAGCCCCTGGCAAACTGCCCCTGCCCCTTATCATGTTCTCCTTTCAGTATATCACTGGACGTCTGAACAGTGGTTTTATTTTCGGCGATTTTACCGTCATTTTCCCTGATTGTTTCCATCAGGCCAGATCTTTGTGCTGCGACCCTGTCTGCCACATTACTCTGAATGCCGGCCCCCGAGGCCTCTTCATTTACGCGTTGCGAACCACTGTGGAAATTATCGGTCATGGTCTGAGACGGGACGTCTGCCGGAACACTGAGGTGACGTTCCCGGTCATGTACGTCCGCTGCCGTTGCCCGGCGGATTCCGCTGTGCGGTGCCTGCGATTCACCCGCCAGTACGTTATGGCCGTTGTCCGAGGGTTCCCCCGCCGCCAGTGTCGCACTGGTACCCGACCCATCCAGCGACTGCGCTGGCTGCAGCGGCTCACTGTTCACCTGGTCACTGCGTGTTGCATAATTCCGCATGATTTCCGGCTCAAGCCGTTCGTGCATAAACTCGGTGGCCGCACCCTGCGCGCTCCGGACGTTGGTCAGGATGTTCTGCGCGTCGCTGCCGTACTTCGCGGTGGTCCAGTCCACGAACTCCTGGTTGTAGTTGGCATCCAGGCTCGCGCTCTGCGTCTGCGAAAGCGTGGCCATACGGCTGAACTCCTGGCTGCGGGTGCTGCTCTCCGTATACTGATGGTACTGACTCTTTGCGTCGTTGAGCGTCGCCGCAAACTGCTGTGCCAGCGAGTTCGACTGGTTGTCCGTGTGGCTGCCCGACTCGCTCAGGCGGGTCGACGTCACCATGTCCACACCCTGACGGAAATCACGCACATACTGGCTGTTCTTATCCTGACGAAGGTCTGTGCCGGCTGAATGTGAGCCCTGTACACCATGCTGCTCGCTTAAGCTGCCCTTACCTTCTATGCCGCCATGGACTTCGCCACTGACCCCTAAAGCCCATTCACCAGCTTTACCCCAGAGCGTTTTACTGGAGTCAAACTTACCACTCATTCCAATATTTGCAGACCTGTCTACAGCTGCATTCGACAACTGACTGTAAGCCTCCTGCTGGGAGATATGGTTGGCTTTCGCATACCCCTCCACGGCAGACTGCATCTGGCTTGAGCCTTTTGAAATGTTCGTGGCCACGCTGTTGTCGCTGCCCTGGGTCACGCTGTCGCTGTTGCCGCTCTGCTGCGTCAGCTGGTTCAGCTGCTGGAAGCCGCTGGTCACGCTGTGGTTATAGCCATCCAGCGAGCTCTGCGCCTGCTGCTCCGCCTGCCGCGCCTGCTCGGAGAACCCGCTGCTGGCAAGCGCACTCAGCCGCATGCTCACCGGCAGATTGGATATCGCCTGGCTGGTATCCACCACCGTGTGGCCGTCCGCCGTCTGCGTCATCATCGCATTGTTGCCGGTCTGGACGCTCTGCGACCCCGAACGGCGGAGCATGTTGGTGTCAAACTTGTTGGCGCTGACGTTGTCCATCGACATGTTGTTAAACGACCAGTTGCCGTCCGCCGTGGTGGACGCCTGCCCGCCGGTGGTAAACGCCGCCGAACTGATGACGCTGCCCGCCACCTGCGAGGCGATGGCCCCGGCCCCTTTGGTCAGATAGAACGACAGCACCGGGATAGAGGCGCTCAGGTAGCCCGCGATGTTGGCCGCGTCCGAGTGCTGCAGCGCCACCTGGTCCTGGTTAGACAGTACCAGCGCCGTCGTCCCGGTTTTGGTCTGCAGGTAGAAGTTAGCCAGCGAGTTGAGGATGGCGTACATCACCGGCCACATCTGGAAGTACAGGAAGCCGCCCGCGTAGAGCTTCAGCGTGTTCAGACCGAAAATCGTGTGATTCACCAGCGCCAGCGCGATCACCATCGG
>NZ_NHZE01000118.1:0-702 GCF_002207995.1 Pantoea sp. VS1 | reverse complement strand
CAGATTAGCACGTCCTTCATCGCCTCTGACTGCCAGGGCATCCACCGTGTACGCTTAGTCGCTTAACCTCACAACCCACAGGCGTTTTGCAACGCTGCGGACTGCAAGCATTTGAGAGACCCGAACGCATCGTAAATTTCATTCTTATTACGGAGAATGAACACGACGCGTCGTTTAAAATTTTCAGCTTGTTCCGGATTGTTAAAGAGCAAATACTTCGCAGCACACCGTCGCCGGTATACTCTGAAGTAAGTTTCAGTACTGTAATGGTGGAGCTAAGCGGGATCGAACCGCTGACCTCCTGCGTGCAAGGCAGGCGCTCTCCCAGCTGAGCTATAGCCCCATACAGTCACTGCAGAGACCATCTACTACCACTCACCAGGAGTCACGTTTCTCACACGGGAAATGTGATTTCGTCTCAGGCAAGGCATGTTTTCGCGAAGCATAGTGAACTATGCGAGCCGGAAACATAACGCAGCATGAGAAGAAATCTGGTAGGCCTGAGTGGACTTGAACCACCGACCTCACCCTTATCAGGGGTGCGCTCTAACCACCTGAGCTACAAGCCTGTAGAGGTTTTTTCTGCTCGTTACTTTTCTATCAGACAATCTGTGTGAGCACTTCGCGGGAAAGTATCTTCAGGTAAGGAGGTGATCCAACCGCAGGTTCCCCTACGGTTACCTTGTTACGACTTCACCCCAG
>NZ_NHZE01000117.1:0-873 GCF_002207995.1 Pantoea sp. VS1 | reverse complement strand
GTGGTGGTGTCGTTTGTGAAAACCCGCAACCCGATGGTGTTTCTGTACTGGCTGGCGGTATTCATGTTCATCACCTCCGCGCTGCTGGTACCGAAGCGCAGCGTGCAGATCCACGACATCACCGACCCGGCGGCGGTGTACGAGGTGGACAACGTGCCGGCGGGGCTGGCCATGATTGCGGGCCTGTCTACCGGGGCGGGGTTCGGGGTGGCGCAGCTTTATGACTACACCTTTGCCCGCCCGGACTCGCTGACCTACACGAAGTCGGGCATGCTGTTCGGCTCGCAGGTGGTGGCGCAGACCACGGACTTCCGTTCGCAGAACCCGCAGCTGTCGCAGATGCTGACCGACTACGTGGAGAACTGCGTGGTGGGCGACATCCTGCTGAACAACAAGTACACCGTGTCGCAGCTGCTCAACAGCACCGATCCGCTGACGCTGATCACCGACAATCCGAGCCCGCTGCGCGGCCTGTATCAGGACACCGGCGGCGGACGCCAGTTTATCACCTGCCAGCAGGCGGCGGGGGTGATCAAAAACCTCATCGGGGCGGACGTGCGCATCGGCGGCACCACCTGGCATAAGCTTGCCACGCGCGTGTTCGGCAGCCGCGTGAGCGCCGACAGCCTGCTCGGCAATGCGATGGACGAGAGCTACAACTTCTATTACGCGGGCGGGCTCAGCGCCTCGCAGATCATGCGCAACAACATTACCAACGCGGCCATCCGCGATGGCTGGAAGGGGTTTGCGGCGCGCTCGTCGGATACCGCGAACCTGGTGAACCTGGCCACGGAGTCCAGCCTGACCAAGCAGCGCCTGAGCTGGGCCTCGTTCGGTACCATCATGGGCCGTATGCTGCCGATGTTCCAGTCG
>NZ_NHZE01000116.1:0-676 GCF_002207995.1 Pantoea sp. VS1 | reverse complement strand
GGCGGGGTTCGGGGTGGCGCAGCTTTATGACTACACCTTTGCCCGCCCGGACTCGCTGACCTACACGAAGTCGGGCATGCTGTTCGGCTCGCAGGTGGTGGCGCAGACCACGGACTTCCGCTCGCAGAACCCGCAGCTGTCGCAGATGCTGACAGACTACGTGGAGAACTGCGTGGTGGGCGACATCCTGCTCAACAACAAGTACACCGTGTCGCAGCTGCTCAACAGTACCGATCCGCTGACGCTGATCACCGACAATCCGAGCCCGCTGCGCGGCCTGTATCAGGACAGCGGCGGCGGCCGGCAGTTTATTACCTGCCAGCAGGCGGCGGCGGTCATCAAAAACCTTATCGGTGCGGACGTGCGCATCGGCGGCACCACCTGGCATAAGCTTGCCACGCGCGTGTTCGGCAGCCGGGTGAGCGCCGACAGCCTGCTCGGCAACGCGATGGACGAGAGCTACAACTTCTTTTACGCGGGCGGGCTCAGCGCCTCGCAGATTATGCGCAACAACATCACCAACGCGGCCATCCGCGACGGCTGGAAGGGGTTTGCTGCGCGCTCGTCGGATACCGCGAACCTGGTGAACCTGGCCACGGAGTCCAGCCTGACCAAGCAGCGCCTGAGCTGGGCCTCGTTCGGTACCATCATGGGCCGTATGCTGCCGATGTTCCAG
>NZ_NHZE01000115.1:0-381 GCF_002207995.1 Pantoea sp. VS1 | reverse complement strand
TCCCTACTCTCGCATGGGGAGGCCCCACACTACCATCGGCGCTACGGCGTTTCACTTCTGAGTTCGGCATGGGGTCAGGTGGGACCACCGCGCTGTTGCCGCCAGGCAAATTCTTTGTGCGCGAAACGAATCTTTTCCACTGATGCCGCGTTGGCCGCCCTCGCAAAGTCAGTCACATACTCGTGTATGCTCCTTCCTTTCCTTCGGCCTGCCGCCTTGCCTCAGCGCAAAATCTTTCGTTTCCGCTAATTTTTCCGTCACAAGCTGAAAATTCTCCGGTCTCTCGGACCAAAACGCCTCTGGCGTTGTAAGGTTAAGCCTCACGGGTCATTAGTACCGGTTAGCTCAACGCATCGCTGCGCTTACACACCCGGCCTATCA
>NZ_NHZE01000114.1:0-19573 GCF_002207995.1 Pantoea sp. VS1 | reverse complement strand
GGCGTTGCATGGTAACAGTCTCAGTCCAGGGCATAGTGAGTCTCCTCTGCTATGCCGTTTATAACTGTTACCCATGTGCCCGGTCTAAAGTGTTACCCATGTGCTCGGTTTGTACCTTAATGCTTACCCGCCACAATTGCGTTGATTTTGCCGGGTGCGCCTCGGGTGAATCAGGCGATGTTCAGGTACTTGTGCGTCTGCATCGAAAGCCGCCAGTTGCGGGCAATGCAGGTTTCAATACACAGTCTGGTCGCCGCCTCGCCACGGCTGATGGGCTGCAGCGCCACAATGCGTTTTTTCTCATCCTGCAGGCCAGCCAGCAGCGCATCCAGCGCTTCCACGTCCCGCTCGCGCGCCACCGGATGTTTAATCTCATCTGCACGCTGCAGCGCCTGCGGCAGCACATCGTAGCCACCCCGCATGTTCACCTTCGGCGACACCGTCACCCAGGTGGCAGCGGAACAGTGCACTTCATGCGTGCCGCTGGTTTCAATCTGACACTGAAAACCGGCCGCTTCCAGCGCTTCGGTCAGTGGACGTAAGTCAAAAATTGCCGGCTCACCGCCGGTGATTACCACATGGCGGGCGGTCCAGCCCTGACGCTGAATGCTCTCAATCAGCGTGGCCGCATCGGCGCTGCCCCAGGCATCGCTCTCCACGGTTTTGACCAGAATGTCCCCCAGCGACGTCTCCCGATCCGCCCGCGTTTCCCAGGTATGTTTGGTATCACACCAGCTACAGCCCACCGGACATCCTTGTAAGCGGATAAAGATGGCCGGCACGCCGGTGTAAAAACCTTCGCCCTGCAGCGTCTGGAACATTTCGTTAATCGGGTAGAACATTTTTTACTCACGTCAGAAATTCGAGGCGCAGATTATGGCAGATTTTGTGCGTCGCTTCACAGCTGCTTCGTGCCATAAAAAGCAAAAGCCCCGCACGAGGCGGGGCTTGATGTCAGGCGATGTGGCCGTTTAGCCACATCCGCAGGCGATTACGCCTGGCCTTTAACTTCTTTCAGACCGTTGAACGGCGCTTTGTCACCCAGCGCTTCTTCGATACGAATCAGCTGGTTGTACTTAGCAACGCGGTCAGAACGGCTCATAGAACCGGTTTTGATCTGGCCAGCGGCAGTACCGACCGCCAGGTCAGCGATGGTCGCGTCTTCAGTTTCGCCAGAGCGGTGAGAGATGACCGCGGTGTAGCCAGCGTCTTTCGCCATCTTGATCGCAGCCAGGGTTTCGGTCAGAGAACCGATCTGGTTGAATTTGATCAGGATAGAGTTAGCGATGCCTTTCTCGATGCCTTCTTTCAGGATTTTGGTGTTGGTCACGAACAGGTCGTCGCCCACCAGCTGAATTTTGTCGCCCAGCACTTTGGTCTGGTAAGCGAAGCCGTTCCAGTCAGACTCATCCAGACCGTCTTCGATAGAAACGATTGGGTACTGTTTGGTCAGGTCTTCCAGGAAGTGGGTGAACTCTTCAGAAGTGAAGGCTTTGTTGCCTTCGCCAGCCAGCACATATTTGCCGTCTTTGTAGAATTCCGATGCTGCGCAGTCCATCGCCAGGGTGATGTCTTTGCCCAGCTCGTAGCCTGCTGCTTTAACAGCTTCGGCGATAACGGCCAGCGCTTCGGCGTTTGAACCCAGGTTTGGCGCGTAGCCACCTTCGTCACCTACCGCAGTGTTCATGCCTTTGGCTTTCAGGACTTTAGCCAGGTGATGGAACACTTCAGAACCCATACGGATGGCTTCTTTCACGGTTTTCGCGCCAACCGGCTGAATCATGAACTCCTGGATATCAACGTTGTTATCCGCGTGCTCACCACCGTTGATGATGTTCATCATTGGCAGTGGCATAGAGTATTTGCCCGGGGTGCCGTTCAGTTCTGCAATGTGTGCGTACAGTGGCAGGCCTTTAGAGGCTGCTGCTGCTTTGGCTGCTGCCAGAGAAACCGCCAGAATGGCGTTTGCACCGAAGTTGGATTTGTTGTCAGTACCGTCCAGCTCGATCATGATCTTATCGATGTTCGCCTGGTCTTTGGCATCTTTGCCTTTTACCGCGTCAGCGATTGGGCCGTTAACCGCAGCAACCGCTTTGGTTACGCCTTTGCCCAGGAAACGAGACTTATCACCGTCACGCAGCTCCAGTGCTTCGCGTGAACCGGTTGATGCACCTGATGGCGCAGCAGCCAGACCAACGAAACCGCCTTCCAGATGCACTTCTGCTTCTACAGTCGGGTTGCCACGGGAGTCGATGATTTCGCGACCAATGACTTTAACGATTTTGGACATTCGATTTTCCTCAGTACAAGTTAGTCAATCCTAAGACAAACAACGCGCGAAAAGTTCGCGCGCTGTTCGTTAAACTCTTACTTCGCTAAACGCTTCTGGTGCTCCTGCGCGGCTTTCACAAAGCCAGCGAACAGCGGATGACCATCACGCGGGGTCGACGTGAATTCCGGGTGGAACTGGCAGGCTACAAACCATGGATGATTCGGGATCTCGATGATCTCCACCAGTTGATCGTCGCCGGAACGGCCTGCAATGTGCAGACCCGCCGCTTCAATCTGCTTCAGCAGCAGATTGTTTACTTCGTAACGGTGGCGATGACGCTCAGTAATGACGTCAGAGCCGTACAGCTGGCGCACTTTGCTTTCCGGCGTCAGCTGGCACTGCTGGCTTCCCAGACGCATGGTGCCGCCCAGATCGCTCTGCTCGGTACGCTGTTCAACGTTACCGTTTTCATCGCGCCATTCGGTGATTAACGCAACCACCGGGTACTTACAGTCTGGCACAAATTCAGTGGAGTTGGCGCCTTCCATCCCGGCCACGTTGCGCGCGAATTCCATCAGCGCAATCTGCATGCCAAGGCAAATGCCGAGGTACGGAATGTTGTTTTCACGCGCGTATTGCGCGGTCAGCAATTTCCCTTCCACACCGCGGTAACCGAAGCCACCAGGAATCAGGATAGCATCAAGATCTTTCAGAATTTCGACGCCGCGCGTTTCCACATCCTGCGAATCGATCAGCTTGATGTTAACGGTGACGCGATTTTTCAGGCCGCCGTGCTTCAGCGCTTCAATCACGGATTTGTAGGCATCCGGCAGTTCGACATATTTGCCGACCATACCGATGGTGACTTCGCCGCCCGGATTGGCTTCTTCGTAAATCACCTGCTCCCACTCGGCCAGATTGGCTTCCGGCGCGCTCAGGTTGAAACGCTTGCAGATGTAATCATCCAGACCCTGCGATTTCAGCAGGCCCGGGATCTTGTAGATCGAATCAACGTCTTTCAGCGAGATAACCGCTTTTTCCGGCACGTTACAGAACAGGGCGATCTTCGCGCGCTCGTTAGCGGGCACCGCGCGGTCTGAACGGCAAATCAGCACGTCAGGCTGAATACCAATCGACAGCAGCTCTTTAACCGAGTGCTGAGTTGGCTTGGTTTTCACTTCACCCGCCGCCGCCATGTAAGGCACCAGCGTCAGGTGCATATACATGGTGTGTTCACGGCCAACATCGACCGCCATCTGACGAATCGCTTCCAGGAACGGCAGGGATTCGATATCGCCCACGGTTCCGCCGATTTCCACCAGCACGACGTCATGACCTTCGCCACCTTCAATGATGCGCTCTTTGATGGCGTTGGTGATGTGTGGGATGACCTGAATGGTCGCGCCCAGATAGTCGCCGCGACGCTCTTTGCGCAGCACTTCTGAGTAGATACGGCCGGTAGTAAAGTTGTTGCGGCGCGACATTTTGGTACGGATGAAGCGCTCGTAGTGACCTAAATCCAGATCGGTCTCGGCCCCGTCATCGGTGACGAACACTTCACCGTGCTGCGTAGGGCTCATGGTACCCGGATCGACGTTGATATACGGATCGAGTTTCATGATGGTCACATTCAGACCACGTGCTTCAAGGATGGCTGCGAGGGAGGCTGCGGCAATGCCTTTGCCCAGAGAGGAAACGACCCCGCCGGTCACAAAAATATAATTCGTTGTCATGCTGAACCTGAGAGTTTAGGTTTAAAGACGGTGGAATAACCAGGACGGGAAAACAGTATACCCGAAGTCGTCCGCAGCCACAATTGATGAATCACACCATCCTCCTCGCATTACAGCCTGTAACATAGCGGAGAGTGCCGGGTGAAATGTTGACGTACGTCACAAAGTTGCCGACTGGCTGAATCGAGTAAGCTCAGGCGGTGATTTTATGCGCAGCGCTGGAATAATCACCTGCGCTGCGCAGAAAGGCTGAACAAGGTTATTCGCCGGCTTTGACCTGCTGCCAGGCGGCTTCCATCTGCGCCAGCGTGGCCTGTTCCATGCTCAGCCCCTGGGCCTGAATAATATTCTCGACCTGACGGAAACGGCGCTCGAACTTGTCGTTGGCCTTTTGCAGCGCGGTTTCCGCTTTGCTGCCGAGATGGCGTGACAGATTGACGGTGGCGAACAGCAGATCGCCAATCTCCTCTTCCAGCTTGTCGCTGTCCACCACCGCCTGCTGCGCTTCATGCATCACTTCGTCGATCTCTTCATGCACTTTATCCAGCACCGGCCCGAGGCTGTCCCAGTCGAAGCCTACGCTGTGACAGCGCTTCTGAATTTTATAGGCGCGCATCAGCGCCGGCAGCGCTTTAGGGATATCGTCCAGCACCGAGTGCTGCGACTTCTCCGCACGCTCGTGCTGCTTGATCGCTTCCCAGTTTTTCAGCACTTCAGCCGTGGAATCGACCTGGACTTCGCCGAAGATGTGCGGATGGCGACGCTCCAGTTTGTCACTGATGGCGTTGCAGATGTCATCGAAGTTGAAACGCTGCTGCTCCTCGGCCATGCGGGCGTAGAACACCACCTGAAACAGCAGATCGCCCAGTTCGCCGCGCAGATCGTCAAAGTCTTCGCGCTGGATGGCGTCGATAACTTCATAGGTCTCTTCCAGCGTATACGGCGCGATAGAGGCAAAGGTCTGCTGGCGATCCCACGGGCAGCCGCGCACCGGATCGCGCAGGGTTTGCATGATGGTGAGCAGGCGGTTTAAAGCAGTCATGAAAGTCCCCGGAACAACAAGATAAAAAACCGCCATTAATGGCGACCCTGCAGGGTAATTACGCGGTTTTGCCCGGGTGCGCATTGCTGCGCACCGGTCTCAGCAGGGCTTAATGTAAGCGGCGCGCATCGATAATATCCGGCACCTGATTAAGGCGCGCCAGCACGCGACCCAGCACCTGCTGGTTATAAATCTCGATATCCATATCGATGGTGGCGAGCTGCTTTTTGGTGTCGCTGCGGCTGGACACGCCCAGCACGTTGACCTTTTCATTGGCCAGAATGGTGGTGATGTCGCGCAGCAGCCCGCTGCGATCGTTGGCCGTCACGCGTACCACCAGCGAATAACCGCTGGAGTAACTTTCGCCCCACACCGCATCGACAATGCGTTCCGGCGCATGCGAAATCAGTTCACTGAGCTGATCGCAGTCGGCGCGGTGAATCGAAATGCCGCGCCCCTGGGTAATAAACCCGACAATATCATCGCCCGGAATCGGCTGGCAGCAGCGCGCAATGTGGTGCAGCAGATTGCCGACGCCCTCCACCACCACGCGGCCACTCTCTTTGCGCGCCGACGACGGCTGATGCGATTTCTGCGTCAGCTGACGCAGCGCCTCGCGATCCTCCTCTTCAGCGCTCGGCTTGTTGAGCTTCGCCTGCAGGAAGTTAACCATCTGGTTAAGACGGATATCCCCGCCGCCAATCATCGCCAGCAGCTCATCCTGCGAGCTGACGTTATAACGCGGCAGCAGAAGTTTTTCGGCTTCGCGCATGCTGATATCCAGCTGGCCCAGCTCGCTATCCAGAATCTGCCGGCCGGCCGCGATATTTTTGTCGCGATCCTGTTTACGGAACCAGGCATGAATCTTCGAGCGCCCGCGGCTGGTGGTGATATAGCCGAGGTTGGGGTTCAGCCAGTCGCGGCTCGGGTTCGGCTGCTTCTGGGTGATCACCTCAATCTGATCGCCCATCTGCAGCTGATAGGTAAAGGGCACGATACGGCCGCCGATTTTGGCGCCGATGCAGCGATGACCAATATCACTGTGAATGTGGTAGGCAAAGTCGAGCGGCGTGGAACCGGCCGGCAAATCAACCACATCGCCCTTTGGCGTAAACACATAAACGCGGTCATCAAATACCTGGCTGCGCACCTCTTCCAGCATCTCGCCGGAATCTGCCATCTCTTCCTGCCAGGTAATCAGTTTACGCAGCCAGGCGATGCGCTCTTCGTGCCCTGCGGCACCGCGTGCGTTGCTGGCGGTCGGTCCTTCTTTGTACTTCCAGTGTGCCGCGACGCCCAGTTCAGCGTCCTCGTGCATCTGGCGGGTACGGATCTGAATCTCGACCGTTTTGCCCTGCGGTCCCAGCACCACGGTATGAATCGACTGATAGCCGTTTGGCTTGGGATTGGCGACGTAATCGTCGAACTCGCTAGGCAGATGACGATACAGCGTGTGGACGGTGCCGAGCGCGCCGTAGCAGTCCTGCAGGCGTTCGGCGACGATGCGCACTGCGCGCACGTCGAACAGCTCATCAAACGCCAGCGACTTCTTCTGCATTTTGCGCCAGATGCTGTAGATATGCTTGGGACGGCCGTAAACTTCCGCACGCACGCCCTCTTTTTGCATCTCTTTACGCAGGTTATCGACGAAGTTATCAATGTATTGTTCACGATCAATGCGGCGTTCGTGCAGCAGTTTGGCGATGCGTTTGTATTCGTCAGGATGGAGATAGCGGAAGCAGTAATCTTCCAGCTCCCATTTGAGCTGGCCGATCCCGAGACGGTTGGCCAGCGGCGCATAGATGTTGGTGCTCTCTTTCGCCGCCAGCACGCGCTCATCTTCCGGCGCATCTTTCATCTCGCGCAGATGGGCAATACGTTCTGCCAGCTTGATGACCACGCAGCGGAAATCTTCCACCATCGCCAGCAGCATGCGGCGCACGTTATCCACCTGCTCCGAGGCCATCGAGTCGTTGTGAATGGCTTTCAGCTGGCGGATGGCATCCATATCGCGCACGCCGTGCACCAGCGAGACGATGCTTTTGCCAAAGGCCTTCTCCAGATCCTCTTCGCTCACCACGCCCGCATTGGCCAGCGGGAACAGCAGCGCGGCGCGCAGACTGTCGATGTCCATACTGAGCATGGTGAGAATTTCCACCATCTCAATACCGCGCCACAGCAGCAGAGCCTGATCTGGATGGTCGTGCGTTTCGGCTTCACAGTAGCGCCATGTTTCCGCCAGTCGTTCGCAGGATTGCGGATTACTGATACTCAAGCTGGCGATCCACTGGTCAAGGGCAAATTCCCCGGCCGTATTTAAATGCGCACTTCTAACCGCAACCATATCCTCTCCTGCCACAGCGACTTAAACATCGCTTATGTTTTGCTAAACAGCACCATGGATTCGAGATGGCTGGTATGAGGGAACATATCCAGCATCGCGACCCTTTCCAGATGGTAGCCCGCCGACAGTAATGTCTGACTGTCGCGGGCAAGTGTTGTCGGGTTACAGGAAACATAGACCACGCGTTGCGGCGCAAGTTTAACGATATGCGACATCACGCCCGCGGCCCCGGCACGCGCCGGATCCAGTAACACCTTATTAAATCCCTGCGCCGCCCAGGGCTGGCGCGAGACATCTTCCTCTAAATTGTGCTGGAAGAAGCAGACATTTCTGAGATTGTTAAGCTGAGCATTATACTCTGCCTGGCGCACTAATGCTGCAACGCCCTCCACACCCACCGCATTTTGTACGAACTTTCCTAGCGGCAATGTGAAGTTGCCCATGCCGCAGAACAGATCGAGCACCCGATCGTCCGGCTGCAGATCCAGCCAGGCAATCGCCTGTGCCACCATCTGCTGATTCACGCCATCGTTGACCTGAATGAAATCCTGCGGGCTAAAGGTTAGCTGCAAATCAAACGAGCGGTAGTAAGGCTGCTCCGCGCCGAGCGCCTGCAGCGCGTCACTGCCGTCCGCCAGCCAGATCATCAGCCGGTGCTCATGCGAAAAACGTTCCAGTTTTGTCCGGTCCGCAGCGGAGAGCGCATCAAGATGGCGCAGCACCATTAGCGGACCGTTATCCGCCAGCACCAGTTCCACATGCCCCAGCCGTTTCACTGCGTGCAGGCTGCTGAGACAGTGGTGCAGCGGCTGCAGCAGCGCCTCAAGCTCGGGCACCAAAACGGGGCATTGCGTCACATCAATCAGATCGTTACTGCCCGCCTGACGGAAGCCCATCTGCAGGCGCTGCTGCTTCGGCAGCCACTGCAAACCGAGACGCGCGCGCCGGCGATAGCCCCAGGGCGCAGCGCTGATGATCTCATCCACCTGCACCGGCAGCGCCGCTTCCTGACTCAGCATGCGGCCCAGCGCCCGCGCTTTGCTCTCCTGCTGCAGCGCCACGGACACGTGCTGCTGCTGGCAGCCGCCGCACACGCCGAAATGGATGCAGCGCGGTTGCTGGCGCTGCGGGCTCGGTTGTGTAATCTTTTTGGCTTTGCCGCGCGCAAACTGACGCTTATCTTCGGTCAGGATCACCTCGGCCTGTTCGCCGGGCAGCGCGCCGCTGACAAACAGCGTTTTACCGTTATGGCGCGCCACGCCCTGACCAAAGGGATCGAGCTCGTCAATGGTGACGCTGAGACGTTGCTTCGTCGTCACGCGCTGTTTTGCGGAGTAAAATTGCGCCATAGTATTGTGAATTCTCAGTTTTCATTAGGTGTGCAGCCGTACGCGGTTTTTGCACAGGGATAAAATGCCAGGAGTCGCCAGGCCACAATTATGACCAAATACAGCCTGCGGGCGCGAATGATGATTCTGATACTGGCGCCGACGCTGATGATTGGCCTGCTGCTCAGTACCTTCTTCGTGGTGCACCGCTACAACGAACTGCAGCACCAGGTGCGCGATGCCGGCGCTAACATTATCGAACCGCTGGCGGTGTCGAGCGAGTACGGCATGACGTGGCATAATCGTGATGCGATTCGCGAGCTGGTCAGCCTGCTGCATCGCCGTCATTCCGATATTGTCCGTGCCATTACGGTTTTCGACAACAACAATCACATCTACGTCAGCTCCAATAACAACCAGAACCTCGCGCTGCTGCAAAAAGCCGATATTTCCACGCTGGCGGATGGCGTGTCGGTGGAGCGACACGGCAACCTGATGGTGCTGCGCACGCCAATTATCTCTGAACGCTATTCGGTGGACGAACTGCCGGGTGAAGACGCTAAGCCGGCAGGGAATCCGCTGGGTTATGTAGCGATTGAGCTGGATCTGCAGTCGGTGCGGCTGGAGCAGTACAAAGAGGTGTTTGTCGCCACTCTGCTGCTGCTGTTTTGCCTGTGCATCGCCATGCTGTTTGCCTATCGACTGATGCGCGACGTCACCGGCCCGATTCGCAACATGGTTACCACCGTGGACCGCATCCGGCGTGGCCAGCTCGACAGCCGCGTGGATGGCTACATGCTGGGCGAGCTGAGCATCCTGAAAAACGGCATCAACGCCATGGCGATGTCGCTCACTGCCTACCATGAAGAGATGCAGCAGAACATCGACCAGGCAACCTACGATCTGCGCGAAACGCTCGAGCAGCTGGAGATTCAGAACGTCGAGCTGGACCTGGCGAAAAAGCGCGCCCAGGAAGCGGCACGCATCAAGTCGGAGTTTCTCGCCAATATGTCGCACGAGCTGCGCACGCCGCTCAATGGCGTGATTGGCTTTACCCGCCAGATGTTGAAAACCGGGCTGAGCACCAACCAGCGTGATTACATGAGCACCATTGAGCGTTCGGCCAATAACCTGCTCAGCATTATTAACGACGTGCTCGATTTCTCCAAACTGGAAGCCGGTAAGCTGGTGCTGGAGTCGATCCCGTTCCCACTGCGCGCCACGCTGGATGAAACGCTGGTGCTGCTGGCACCGTCCGCGCACGAGAAAGGCCTCGAGATCACCGTGTGCCTGGAGAAACAGGTGCCGGATAATGTGATTGGCGATCCGCTGCGTCTGCAGCAAATTCTGATCAACCTGATTGGCAACGCCATCAAATTCACCGAGCGCGGCCATATTGATCTGCGCGTCGAGCTGCGTCATCTCAGCATCACGCGGGCGGAACTGGAGATTCAGGTGCACGATACCGGCATCGGTATCTCTGAGCAGCAGCAGTCGCAGCTGTTCCAGGCATTTCGTCAGGCGGACGCCAGTATTTCGCGCCGTCACGGCGGTACCGGTCTTGGCCTGGTGATTACGCAGAAACTGGTACACGAAATGGGCGGTGAGATCGCCTTCCACAGCCGGCAGAATCAGGGCTCCACCTTCTGGGTACAGGTACATCTGGATCTCAATCCTAACGCACCGGCGATTCCACGCATGCTGGACGACCTGCACGCCACGCCGCTGGCTTATATCGAACCTCATCCGGCGGTGGCGAAAGCGGTTCAGGAGATGCTGAGCATTACGCCTCTGCAGGTGCAGCACTTTGCCAGCCTTGACGATCTGCCCGACGCCCACTTCCCGCTGCTGCTGATGGGGCTGCCGGTCAGCGATCCGCATCCGGCTACGCTGTCCGATGCGCTGATTGCCCGCCTGCGCGCACACGCCGACTCCGTGCTGCTGGCGCTGCCAAGTGAAATGATGCTGTTCGCCGATGATTTACGCGCGCGCGGTATCGCCGGCTGCATTGCCAAACCGGTGTCGCTGACGCGATTGCTGCCGATGCTGCTCGATCTCAACATGCGTCACAGCGACGCCGCCCCGCGCGGCGTAAGACAGCCGCTGACGGTGATGGCGGTGGATGATAATCCGGCCAACCTGAAGCTGATCGGCGCATTGCTGGAGGAGCAGGTCCAGAACATCATTCTGTGCGACAACGCCAGTCAGGCGATTCATCAGGCGCGGCAGCAGCGGCTGGACGTGATCCTGATGGATATTCAGATGCCGGACATCGACGGCATCCGCGCCAGCGAGATCATCCGCAGCCTGCCACAGCACGCCAGCACGCCGATTGTCGCGGTCACGGCGCATGCGCTGGATGGCGAACGCGAGCAGCTGATCGCCGCCGGCATGAATGATTATCTCGCCAAGCCGATTGATGAGGACAAGCTGAAACAGCTGCTGCAGCGCTATGCGCCGGGCAGCGTGGCGAGCGCGGTGCGACAACCGGCTATCGCGCCCTCACTCGACTGGGCGCTGGCGCTGCGCCAGGCGGCGAATAAAGCCGAGCTGGCGCGCGATCTGCTGCAGATGCTGCTGGATTTTCTGCCGGAAGTGGAGCAGCGCGTGGCGCAATGTATGGCGCAGAATGACGTCGATGGGCTGCGCGAGATTATCCACAAGCTGCACGGCAGCGCCAGCTACAGCGGCGTGCCGCGGCTGAAACAGCTGTGTCAGCAGCTGGAGAAGAGTCTGCATCAGGAGAGCGATATCGCAGCGCTGGAACCAGAGCTGCTGGAGCTGAGCGACGAGATGGCGAATGTGGCGCGCGAAGCGCGTCAGGTGCTGGGCGTGATGTAGTGAGGGTTGTGGGGTGTGCGCTGTGCGTTGTGCGCCAGGCCCTCACCCCAGCCCTCTCCCGCACGCGGGAGAGGGGGCTGATGGTGCAAAGATTTGGATTTCGCGCTGTTCCTCTGGATCGCGCCGGACGGTTCCCTCTCCCGCCGGGAGAGGGTTAGGGTGAGGGAAAAACCGCACCGCCTTCCCCTATAACCCCTGCCCCACCTTAATCGTGGCAGCGACGTTCCTTGCCGTCAGGCGGACATTCTGCGCGGCATTGGCCAGCGCCTCTTCCAGCGAACAGATACCCGACAGCACGCTGTACACCGCGTCGATCCCGTGCTGATGCACCACACCGACATCCGCCGTCAGGCTGCCGGCAATACCGATGACCGGCTTATTGAACTGCTTCGCCACCTGCGCCACGCCAACCGGCACTTTGCCGTTGACTGACTGACTGTCGATGCGCCCTTCACCGGTAATCACCAGATCGGCATCCTGCACCTGCTGCGCCAGTCCCAGCGCTTCGGTGACAATCTCAATGCCGCGCCGCAGTTCCGCGTGGCAAAA
Organism: Pantoea sp. VS1; assembly: GCF_002207995.1. NCBI lineage: Bacteria > Pseudomonadati > Pseudomonadota > Gammaproteobacteria > Enterobacterales > Erwiniaceae > Pantoea > Pantoea sp. VS1. The sequence goes on along the minus strand of NZ_NHZE01000114.1, from coordinate 7,464 downwards.
CGCATGCAGCGCCGCGCCCATGCCGCCGGCTGCGCCACCACCGGCGATGTGCAGCACATCAATATCCAGGTCGCGCTGAATAATCGCGGCGTAATGGCCGAGCGCGGCATCCAGCTGCTGCACCAGCTGCGGCGTGGCCCCCTTCTGCGGGCCAAAAATCGCTGACGCCCCCTCTTCACCAATCAGCGGATTGGTCACGTCGCACGCCACTTCAATGCGGCACTGCAGCAGGCGCGGATCCAGATCGGCGATCTCAATCTTCGCCAGCTGCGGCAGTGCCCCGCCGCCGTAGCCAATCCCGCTGCCGTCGCTGTCCAGCAGCCGGGCACCGAGCGCCTGCACCATGCCGGCACCGCCGTCGTTAGTGGCGCTGCCGCCGATGCCGATGATGATGTGATCGACGCCGCGATCCAGCGCGTTTTTGATCAGTTCACCGGTACCGTAGGAGGTGGTGATCAGCGGATCGCGCTGTGCCGCAGGCACCAGCTCCAGCCCGCTGGCCGCCGCCATCTCAATAAAGGCGGTACGCGCATCACCGGATAATCCGTAAAACGCGTCGACCGGTTCGCCGAGCGGCCCGGTCACCGTCAGTCTGACGATGTTGCCCTGGGTTGCCGCCACCATTGCTTCAACCGTGCCTTCTCCGCCGTCGGCGACCGGTATTTTGACATAGTCAGCGGCGGGGAAAATTTCGCGAAATCCCGCTTCTATCGCGGTAGCCACTTCCAGGGCGGACAAACTCTCTTTGTATGAATCCGGTGCGATGACAATTTTCATAGGCAATCCGAGCGCGGTAGGTGACGGAAATCCGTCTGGCTTAGGCAGTACAGCGTCCGGCATCCGCAGACACCGGACGCGGGCACTACCGGGTGATCTCAACTTTGGCTAATTTTTCATAATAGCAAGCCAGCGCGCTATGATCGGACGTACCCTGCCCGTCGACTTTTAGCGCCTGCATCATCTCCATCACCGCCGCGGTCAGCGGCAGATGTGCGCCAATGCCGTGTGAGGTATCAAGTGCATTGGCTAAATCCTTGATATGCAAATCGATACGGAAGCCAGGCTTAAAGTTGCGGTCCAGCACCATGGGCGCTTTGGCATCCAGCACGGTGCTGCCCGCCAGACCGCCGCGAATCGCCTGGTAAACCAGTTCCGGATTGACGCCGGCTTTGGTGGCCAGCGACAGCGCTTCTGACATCGCGGCAATGTTGAGCGCCACAATCACCTGGTTGGCCAGTTTAGTGACGTTGCCCGCGCCGATATCGCCGGTGTGCACCACCGAACCGGCCATCGCCTTAAGAACATCGTAGCACTGATCAAACAGCGCTTTATCACCGCCAACCATTACCGACAGCGTGCCTTCAATCGCTTTTGGCTCACCGCCGCTCACCGGCGCATCCAGCATTCTGATGCCTTTTTCTGCCAGCGCATCATGCACTTCGCGGCTGGCCAGCGGCGCGATGGAGCTCATGTCGATCACTACCAGCCCCGGCTTCGCCCCTTCGATAATGCCGTTCTCGCCCAGACACACCTCTTTTACCTGCGGTGAGTTCGGCACCATAGTGATCACCACGTCAACCTGCGCGGCCAGCTCTTTCGGCGTTTTCGCCACGGTGGCACCCAGCTCCACCAGTTCGGCTTCGTTGCTGGCGTTGTGATCGCGCACCACCAGGGTGTAACCGGCTTTCACCAGGTTTTTACTCATCGGTTTGCCCATGATGCCGAGGCCGATAAATCCAATTTTCATTGCCTTTCCCCTTCGTCAGTTACTGCTTAAATTTGTCGCACAGCGCCTGCGTGGCGTGGCGGAAAACACCCAAATCGCTGCCGACGGCAACAAAGCTGGCACCCCATTCGAGATAACGGCGTGCGTCAGCCTCCACCGGCGCCAGAATCCCGCTCGGCTTACCGGCGGCTTTGGCGCGCTCAAGGATGTAACGGATCACTTTCAGCACTTCCGGATGCGCCGGCTGGCCCAGATAGCCCAGCGCCGCTGACAGATCGCCCGGGCCGACAAAGATGCCGTCTACGCCATCCACCGCCGCGATGGCGTCAATGTTGTCCACCGCCTGCTGGGTTTCGATTTGCACCAGCACGGTGATGTTGTCATTGATGGTGGCGTTGTAGTCCGCCAGCGTGCCGTACATGTTGCTGCGATGCGAAACCGACACACCACGAATACCGGCTGGCGGATAACGGGTCGATGCCACCGCGCGCGCCGCCTCTTCTGCGGTTTCCACAAACGGAATCAGGAAGTTATAGAAGCCAATATCCAGCAGACGCTTGATGATGATCGGCTCATTACACGGCGGTCGCACCACCGGCGCGCTCGGGCTGCCTTTCAGCGCCATCAGCTGCGGAATAAAGGTAGTGATGTCGTTCGGCGCGTGTTCGCCGTCCAGCACCAGCCAGTCAAAGCCCGCCAGCCCCAGCACTTCCGTGGTGAGAGGATTGGCAAGGGCGCACCAGCTGCCAATCAGGGTTTCCCCTGCCAGCAAACGACGACGAAAAGGGTTGGGCCAGGCATTGCTCATGATCTCTACTCCTGTTATTTAGCACCGCCGCCCGCAGGCACGCGGAATAAAATCAGCGCACCAGGCACGGACGCTTGTTATCAAATGTCCAGTTCGGCACGAGGAACTGCATCGCCTGCGCATCGTCGCGCGCACCCAGTCCATGCTGCTGATACAGCGCATGGGCCTGCATCACCTGATCCATGTCCAGTTCGACACCAAGGCCCGGCTTCTGCGGCACCTGCACCATGCCGCCCTTGATCTGCAACGGCTCTTTGGTCAGGCGCTGGTTGCCCTCCTGCCAGATCCAGTGGGTGTCGATGGCGGTAATGGCGCCCGGTGCGGCGGCGGCCACATGGGTGAACATCGCCAGCGAAACATCGAAATGGTTGTTGGAGTGCGAACCCCAGGTCAGGCCGAAGTCGTGACACATCTGCGCCACGCGCACCGAGCCCTGCATGGTCCAGAAGTGCGGATCGGCCAGTGGAATATCGACCGACTGCAGCGACAGCGTGTGGCCCATCTGACGCCAGTCGGTGGCGATCATATTGGTGGCGGTAGGCAGACCGGTGGCGCGCCGGAACTCGGCCATCACTTCACGTCCGGAGTAGCCCTGTTCAGCGCCGCACGGATCTTCTGCATAAGCCAGCACGCCTTTCAGCTGTTTACCGAGCAGGATGGCCTCATTCAGCGACCAGGCGCCGTTGGGATCGAGCGTCACGCGCGCCTGCGGGAAACGCTTCGCCAGTGCGGTTACTGCTTCGGCCTCTTCACCGCCGCGCAGTACGCCGCCTTTCAGTTTGAAATCGTTAAAGCCATATTTTTCATAAGCGGCTTCTGCCAGGCGCACCACCGCGTCCGGCGTCAGCGCTTCCTCATGCCGCAGGCGATACCAGTCGCACGGATCATCGGTCTGGCTCTGATACGGCAGTGACGTTTTGCGGCGATCGCCGACGTAAAACAGGTAGCCGAGCATCTCGACGCGGTCACGCTGCTGTCCTTCGCCCAGCAGCGACGCCACGTTGACGCCCAGATGCTGGCCGAGCAGGTCCAGCAGCGCCGCTTCGATGCCGGTCACCACGTGAATGGTGGTGCGCAGGTCAAAGGTCTGATTGCCGCGCCCGCTGGCATCGCGATCGGCAAAGGTGGTGCGTACCAGGGTGAGGATATTTTTGTACTCGCCGACGGTTTTTCCGGTTACCAGCGCCGCCGCGTCTTCCAGTGTCTGACGAATTTTCTCGCCGCCGGGGATCTCGCCCACGCCCGTGTGGCCGGCGTTATCTTTCACAATCACGATATTGCGGGTAAAAAACGGCGCGTGGGCACCGCTCAGATTCAGCAGCATGCTGTCGTAACCGGCCACCGGAATGACCTGCATCGCTGTAATTTTCGGGGTGTGACTCATTTCCTGCTCCTTATGCATGGCGGCGTCCAAAAGCCGGACGCTTGCGGTCGAACGACCATCCGGGAACCAGATATTGCATTGCCGTGGCGTCATTACGGGCGCCTGCCGGCAGCGATTGATACAGGGCGTTAGCCTGGCGCAGGCGATCCCAGTCCAGCTCAACGCCGAGGCCGGGCTTGTCCGGCACGGCAATTTTGCCGTTGCGGATCTGCAGCGGCTCTTTGGTCAGGCGCTGATCGCCCTCCTGCCAAATCCAGTGGGTATCGATGGCGGTCGGTTTACCCGGTGCCGCCGCGCCGACGTGGGTGAACATCGCCAGCGAAATGTCGAAGTGATTATTGGAGTGGCAGCCCCAGGTCAGCCCCCACTCATCACACAGCTGCGCCACGCGTACCGCGCCGCTCAGCGTCCAGAAGTGCGGGTCGGCCAGCGGAATATCGACCGCGTTGAGCATCACCGCGTGGTTCATCTCCCGCCAGTTGGTGGCGATCATATTGGTGGCGACCGGCAGACCGGTGGCGCGGCGAAACTCGGCCATGACTTCGCGCCCGGAATACCCCTGCTCGGCACCGCACGGATCTTCGGCATAGGTCAGCACCTCGTGCATGCCTTTGCACAGCGCGATGGCTTCATCCAGATGCCAGGCGCCGTTGGGATCGACGGTGATGCGCGCGTCCGGGAAACGCTGCTTCAGTGCCACCGCCGAGGCAATCTCCTGCTCGCCCGGCAGCACGCCACCTTTGAGTTTGAAATCTTTGAAGCCGTACCTGTCCTGCGCCGCTTCGGCTAAGCGCACCACCGCGTCTGGCGTCAGCGCCTCCTGATGGCGCAGGTGATACCAGTCGTGACCGGCCGCGTCGCCGCTCTGATACGGCAAATCAGTTTTACGCCGATCGCCAATGTAAAACAGGTAACCCAGCACCGTGACCTCATCGCGCTGCTGACCTGGCCCCAGCAGCTCGGCCACTGGCACGCCGAGGCACTGGCCGAGCAGGTCGAGCAGCGCCGCTTCCAGCGCCGCCACCGCATTGACCCGCAGCTCAAACGTCCAGGCGCCGTTGCCGAAGGTATCGAAATCCGCCGACTGGTTACCTTTGTGCACCTGCTGCACCAACCGGTTCATGCGCGCCACCTGCTGCCCTTTCACCTGCGGTATTGCCGCGACCAGCGTCTGATAAATGGTTTCACCGCCCGGCGCTTCGCCGACGCCGGTGTGACCGGCGCTGTCGGTCAGCACCACGATATTGCGGGTGAAGCAGGCGCTGTGCGCGCCGCCGATGTTGAGCAGCATGCTGTCGTAACCCGCCACCGGGACCACCTGCATGTCGGTAATCACCGGGGAACTTTGCGTATTCATATTCGGTTCCTTATGACCGGGGTTTGAGTTCGACACGTTTGATATCGCCGGTTATCACCAGGAAGCTGAACGCCGCCACAAACGCATGGATGCCGACATAAATCAGCGCCCCTTCAAACGAACCGCTGGTGGCAATGATGTAACCAATGGCAATCGGCGTGACGATGCCAGAGAAGTTACCGAACATATTGAACAGGCCGCCGCTCAGGCCGCTGATCTCTTTGGGTGCGGTATCGGCCATCACCGCCCAGCCCAGCGCGCCAATGCCTTTACCAAAGAACGCCAGCGCCATAAACAGCACCACCACCCATTCGGTTTCGGTGTAGTTACACATCACCATGCTGATGGAGAGCAGCATGCCGATGACAATCGGGGTTTTACGCGCGATGTTCAGCGAGCCGGTTTTACGCATCAGGTAATCTGAAATCACGCCGCCCAGCACGCCGCCGAGGAAGCCGCAGATGGCGGGAATCGAGGCGATCATGCCGGCTTTAAGAATCGACATGCCGCGCGCCTGCACCAGATACACCGGGAACCAGGTAATAAAGAAGTAGGTCAGGGCGTTAACGCAGTACTGCCCGAGATAGATCCCCCACATCATGCGGGTGGAGAGCAGTTGCTTAATTTGGAACCACTTCTCATCCCAGCTCACTTTACGCTCGGCTTTCTTCGCATCCATGTTAATCAGCGCACCGCCCTGCTCCATGTACTCCAGCTCGGCTTTGTTCACGCCAGGGTGATCGTTCGGGTCATGAATCACTTTTAGCCAGATAAAGCTGAGAATGATGCCCAGCCCGCCCATGAACCAGAACACGTGCGCCCAGCCCACCTCGGCCACCAGCCAGCCCATGATCGGTGCGAAAATCACCGTGGCGAAGTACTGGGCGGAGTTAAAGATGGCGACGGCGGTACCGCGCTCCTGCGCCGGGAACCAGGCAGCAACAATACGGCTGTTACCCGGGAAAGATGGCGCTTCCGCTAGCCCCACCATGAAGCGCAGCAGGAACAGCGACACCACAATGCCGAAGCCGCTAAAGATGTCGACGAAGCCCTGCAACAGGGTAAACAGCGACCACAGGAAGATGCTCCAGAAATAGACACGTTTGGAGCCGAAGCGGTCCAGCAGCCAGCCGCCAGGAATCTGACCAATAACGTACGCCCACGAGAAGGCGGAGAAGATGTAGCCGAGGCCGACGGAATCGAGACCGATCTCCTTCGACATCGCCGAACCGGCAATCGAAATGGTGGCCCGGTCACCGTAGTTGAACGAGGTGACGATAAATAACATCACCACAATCCAGTAACGGGCGTTGGTGCGCTTCTGCACCGCTGCCGCTGTCTGGCTGTAACTATTCATGATGCACTCCTGAAATATAGCGAACGCTACATTCACTCTGACTGCATACACATCGCGTTGGGTATCAGAATGATGTTGGGTTAAACACGGCGATTGTTGTTATGGCAAAACGATGATGCGTCGTGACGAATAACCAAACGTTGAAGAACGGCAATCAGTATAGGAACAGCATCGCCGCTAAACACTGGAGGAACGCCCGAGGATAATCATCAATCCGGCACGATTTTGTGGCATTTGCCCATAACGCTGCGGCGTGGCTCACGGAACCCGCTATCCAGCCGCCAGATTGCTGTAAAAGTGAACAGCAAGCGTACGCTTTGTGAGGCTCTTCACTTGCGTTTGGTAAAACGAACCAAACTGCGCGCCGATCGCGGCATAAAGCCAGTCAGTTGCACAATGCGCGGGTGAATACCCCTGCTTATACTGAGGCTGGCAAATAACGATGATGTGACGGACGTGATTTCAACCGCACCGCTATGACCGGTGCGACGAACCGGAAGGTGAGCAATGAACCGACCTCTGACAGACAAACCGCGCTACATTAAAGTGCACGACGCCGATAACGTGGCGATAGTGGTCAACGATCAGGGATTGCCCGCAGGCAGCCGCTTTGATGACGGTCTGCAGCTGACTGAGCATGTGCCGCAGGGGCACAAAGTGGCGCTGAGCGATATCGCCCTGCATGGCGACATCGTGCGTTACGGTGAAGTGATTGGCACGGCGCTGCGCCCGATTGCGCGTGGCAGCTGGATTGAGGAGTCGCTGGTGGCGCTGCCCGCCGCCCCGCCGCTGGCCAGCCTGCCGCTGGCAACCAACGTGCCGCCCCCCCTGC
>NZ_NHZE01000113.1:0-534 GCF_002207995.1 Pantoea sp. VS1 | reverse complement strand
TTGCCCTTCGCCGCGACTGGATCGACCGAAACATGACAACCCACCTGAGCAGGAGAAATGCCATGAACACACACAACGTCAACGTCAAAACCGCCACGCCAGAATCTCCCAAAACATGGGATGAAGGGCAGGACCAACATCCGCTCACTGCGGCGCAGTTTACGGACCTGTACCGCTGGATCCGTGCGAACGGGGAGTTTACCGGCGTGGCAGGCGTGCACAGTGCCGTACTGGCCGGGTTGACGCTGATTGAGGAGCCCACCCCGGAGCCGGAAGCCCTGAAAATTTACGTCCACGAAGGTTTCCCCGCGGTCGTCCAGGAATACGACACCGGATTTGTGGTCGTCCGGGAGTATTACGCCGCCGCTGTGGCCGGGAACTGATCCCGGTCAGAAAACAGATTTATTTCACCCACTTTCTCAATATAAGGAATCTGATTATGGTCCGTTTTGCTACCCGCTACGCTGCCCCGACCTCCGTACGTAAAAATCACCCGCTGAGCAATGACGAATTAATGCGCGTCGTGCCGAGCGC
>NZ_NHZE01000112.1:0-297 GCF_002207995.1 Pantoea sp. VS1 | reverse complement strand
CCAGACGCTTCCACTGATGCACAAGCTGATTCAGGTCCTGGGCTGCTCCCCGTTCGCTCGCCGCTACTGGGGGAATCTCGGTTGATTTCTTTTCCTCGGGGTACTTAGATGTTTCAGTTCCCCCGGTTCGCCTCGTTTGACTATGTATTCATCAAACGATGATGCACAGAGTGCACCGGGTTTCCCCATTCGGACATCGACGGCTGTAGCGGTTCATATCACCTTACCGTCGCTTTTCGCAGATTAGCACGTCCTTCATCGCCTCTGACTGCCAGGGCATCCACCGTGTACGCTTAG
>NZ_NHZE01000111.1:0-362 GCF_002207995.1 Pantoea sp. VS1 | reverse complement strand
CATAAAATTCCTCCTGTTATTTTACTGTTTATATGTACAGTATTATTGAGGCGGAATTATCTGGCAAGAGGGAGCGAAACGGGTTGGCGCCGAAGCGAAGCCATCTGACTGACCCGCCGGGAAATTTTTATGAAGGTCGGCTGGCTGACACTGAGTGACGCCACTATGCTCAGGTCAGGGCCGGCAGACGTGGAGAGGCGTTTCCGGTATACCGTTACAGCCCGGCGCTCTGTGGCCGGGCTGGTTTTGTGAAATGCAGAATAAGCGTAACGTGCGTAAGCAGTCCATGCCGGCATCGGTGAAATGACGCTTCCTCGGCACGACTGTTCGTTCCTCGCGCTGCTGCGGTACGCCTCAGCCGT
>NZ_NHZE01000110.1:0-378 GCF_002207995.1 Pantoea sp. VS1 | reverse complement strand
CGGGTGTGTAAGCGCAGCGATGCGTTGAGCTAACCGGTACTAATGACCCGTGAGGCTTAACCTTACAACGCCAGAGGCGTTTTGGTCTGAGAGACCGGAGAATTTTCAGCTTGTGACGGAAAAATTAGCGGAAACGAAAGATTTTGCGCTGAGGCAAGGCGCCGGACGAGACGGTACGAGGGAGCATACAGAAGTATGTGACTGAGTAGCGCGAGGACGGGCAACGCGGCATCAGTGAAAAAGATTCGTTTCGCGCACCAGAATTTGCCTGGCGGCAACAGCGCGGTGGTCCCACCTGACCCCATGCCGAACTCAGAAGTGAAACGCCGTAGCGCCGATGGTAGTGTGGGGCCTCCCCATGCGAGAGTAGGGAACTGC
>NZ_NHZE01000109.1:0-347 GCF_002207995.1 Pantoea sp. VS1 | reverse complement strand
CTTTCTGCCAGGCCCGGCGTCAGGCCCGGGATTTCTGACTGCGTGGCCGCCAGCGTGGCGGCGGTATACGGTTCTTTCATCGTGTCGCTCCTTTAGTCAGTTTCCGGTGTGTCATTGCCGGTTTCAGTGCACGTTTGCCACGTGCATCGCATGGCCGTTCCCCCATGTTTTGGGAGATTCTGGCGTGGCGGTTTTGACGTTGACGTTGTGTGTGTTCATGGCATTTTTCCTGCTCAGGTGGGTTGTCATGTTTCGGTCGATCCAGTCGCGGCGAAGGGCAAAGGAGCAACGACGAAGAGAGGGCATAAAGGGGCGACGACGAAAAGTTTTTGCGGCACCAGGCAAAA
>NZ_NHZE01000011.1:0-2490 GCF_002207995.1 Pantoea sp. VS1 | reverse complement strand
CAGATCGCTCATGTCCTTGTCGGAGGTGTTGCGAACCTGCAGGTAAACAGTCTTCTGGCTGGACGGCTCAAGCCAGACGGTCTGACTCATCTGGGTTTTGACGTCGAGGTTGCGTTTTTTTATGGCGGTGCTCATGGCACCACAGCCGGAAAGCATCAGGGAGGCAGCGGCAATCGCCGCCACGAAGGCGTTACGGTATTTCATAGACGTATCCTTGTTAAACGGGACAGGCGCGCCCCGGGGCACGCTGTTTTATACAGGGATTTAGAGAGAAACCCTTCCGTCAGAATGCCGGAAGGGATATCGGCAGGAGCCGAGAGAACTTAAATCTTTTTAATCAGATTGCTGATTTTTTCTAAGGCAACACCAGCACCGAGTCTGTTGATTTCCATTCCTACAATCATGTTAAGAACCAGAAACAAAGCAAACTCAAGAGCCGGGATACCGAAAGCAAACCATGAAATGAAACCTGATAAAACCACTGAAAGGATCATTAGACCCAAGAAAAAAACCACTGTCCGGAAAACGATTTTTTCAAGGTGACCCAATATAAGTGATTTCTTACGCACATCATCAGAAATAGTTAGATATATCAACAAATTATTGTATGTCATAATTGAAAACAGCAAGCCAATTATTACTGTAGGAATTAGCACAAACAAGCCATCAGACGTTAGAAATTCAACATAGCCTTCCGAATAAGCATATTTATATCTAAGAGAGTTAATATAATAAAACGTCCAAGTATTAACCAAGCTCAATAAAATTGATAAAGCAGGTATAAAAAAGCTTTTTTTGAGCAAATCTGAACTGGAAGCTATAACCGTGCCTCCAGAAGCAATTTTGTCAGTAAGCATTGCCATATCTGCATCAATTTCAGCTTTAGTAAATTGACTCATATCCCCTCTCCCAATAGACACTTACGAGGCTTTTTTCTGATGATCTCTAAGCCGTTGAAGCTTTTCTTTAAAATTGTCTGTTTCGCTACCATCAATCCAAGGTCTAGTCTGCCTTAAATCTTCTTCTGTCCGGCCTATCTGCTGACTCCTGACCGCCCCCTGATGCTCATTACTGAGTATATCACTGGACGTCTGAACAGTGGTTTTATTTTCAGCGATTTTACCGTCATTTTCTCTGATTGTTTCCATCAGGCCAGATCTTTGTGCTGCGACCTTGTTGGCCACGTTACTTTCAATACCGGCACCCGATGCCTTCTCGCCTACGCGTTGTGAGCCACTGCGAAAATCTTCGCTCATGGCCTGCGACGGGCCACCTGCCGGCGCGGTCAGATTACGTTCACGTGCCTGCACGCTTTCCTCCTTGACGCGGCTGCCGCGTCTCTCCGCAGGCGAACGCTGGCTGTCATGAGACGCCGTGCGGACAGCATCCGGCACGCTTCCCCTCTCAGCATCATCACTCCGCGCTCCCCCCGGAACGTCCAGTGACTGAGCCGGCTGCAGCGGCTGGCCATTCACCTGGTCAGTCCGGGCGCCGTAGTTGCGCATGATTTCCGGCTCAAGCCGCTCGTGCATAAACTCGGTGGCCGCCCCCTGCGCGCTCCGGACGTTGGTCAGGATGTTCTGTGCATCGCTGCCGTACTTCGCCGTAGTCCAGTCCACGAACTCCTGGTTGTAGTTGGCGTCCAGGCTCGCGCTCTGCGTCTGCGACAGCGTGGCCATGCGGCTGAACTCCTGGCTGCGCGTGCTGCTCTCCGTATACTGATGATACTGACTTTTTGCGTCGTTGAGCGTCGCCGCAAACTGCTGTGCCAGCGAGTTCGACTGGTTGTCCGTGTGGCTGCCCGACTCGCTCAGGCGCGTCGACGTCACCATATCCATGCCCTGACGGAAGTCGCGCGCCTCCTGGCTGCTCTGGTCATGACGGTTATCACGGCCCTCCGCGTGGCTGTCCTGCGTGCCGTGCGAGCTGCCGGAGGTGTGACGCCAGTCTACGCTGCCTTCTCCGCCTGCGCTCAGGCCGGTAGCCCACTTGCCAACTTTACCTGCTAACTGATCGCCGGAGTCAAATTTGACATACCCACGCGCACCCGCACCACCCTGATTAGTGATATCCATCAGCTGGTTATACGCCTGCTGCTCGGAAACGTTATGCGACTTCGCATAGCTTTCCACCGCCGACTGCATTTTGCTGACGCCGCGGCTCACGTTTGTGGCCACGCTGTTGTCGCTGCCCTGCGTGACGGTGTCGCTGTTGCCGCTCTGCTGCGTCAGCTGGTTCAGCTGCTGGAAGCCGCTGGTCACGCTGTGGTTGTAGCCATCCAGCGAGCTCTGCGCCTGCTGCTCCGCCTGCCGCGCCTGCTCGGAAAACCCACTGCTGGCCAGCGAGCTCAGCCGCATGCTCACCGGCAGGTTGGATATCGCCTGGCTGGTATCCACCACCGTGTGGCCGTCCGCCGTCTGCGTCATCATCGCATTGTTGCCGGTCTGGACGCTCTGCGACCCCGAACGGCGGAGCATGTTGGTGTCAAAC
>NZ_NHZE01000108.1:0-51319 GCF_002207995.1 Pantoea sp. VS1 | reverse complement strand
CAAGGGCCTGGCTGAGGAGCATAAAAAAATCCGTAATCATCCATGAGAGATTACGGATTTTCACACAGCGACCGGATCGTTCAACCGATCATTTTTGTCTTAACTGATCGGCATTAGGCTAAATCAGCCGCCTTTTTTATTACCGACGTTATTAGCGACGCTCGTGGGTTAACACGGTGCGCGGCTGGGTACGCCGACCGACACCACCGAGGACCGCCGCCAGCACCGCCTCGATCAGCATCATGAAGAAGGCAAACCAGCTGGCTTTCGCCGTTGCCGCCGCGGCTTTCTCTGCGGCTTCACGCGCTTTCTGCTCCGCTTCCTGCTTCAGGTGCTGATATTTCTGCATCGCCTGTTGATAGCTCTGCTCAGTCTGATTAACGATCTGCTCCGCTTCCTGATCGCTTTTTCCGGTCCGCGCTTTAATAATGTTTTTCAGCGCATCACGGTCTGCAGCCTGCAGCGTATCGGCATGACGACTCAGTACACCACGGATCCAATTGGCAATATCATTGTCGGCATTCTGTGGATTCTGTGCCGTCTGTTTCGCCTGGTTTTGCGCATTATTCGCTTCGCTATTTACATCCTGCTGTAAATTTTCCGGCTGCAGTTCCGGTTTGCCGGTCTGACGCAGCGTGGTTTGCAATTCATTTTGCAAATCATCCAGATTGATATTATTTTCCTGCAGCTTCTCTTTCGCCATATTGGTCACCGATGGCGCTACCGCAGAAATACCGTTCCCCAGGGCATTAAAACCGGAGCCTAAAATATTAAAGGCGCCGCCGATAATACCGCTGGCAAGTGAAATCGCCAGCCACAGCGTAATCAGGGTACTGACACCAAACATCAGCAGACCGTGCAGCGCACCTTCGCGCTGAGCCAGCCGTCCGGCAACGTAGCTACCGACCGCCAGCGCAATCAGCATGCTGGCCCCGGTCCAAATCAGCGCCCCGGTCCCCAGATGTTCCAGCGGATTTTGTTCCTGCTGGGGATCGATGGTCGTGGCGCCGATCGCGGTTCCCAGCAGCCCCAGTAAAATATGAATGATTAATGCCGCAATCACCCCTGCAAATACGGCACTCCAGGAAATGCGTTTCAACGGTAAACCGCCGTGCGTTTCCACCACCGTTTCCGTGCTGCCATTATTAGTCCAGGTTTCAGGCATATTTATTTCCTCACAAACATTGACGATAAAGAGTAACGCATATAAGAGCACACCCTGTCCTTTTTGATATTATCTAGCGTAGACAGAGAAAACTCTTTTCACCAGATCGTCGGGCAAGAGAAATTAAAGTCTGCGTCGCGGGCAAAAAAAACGCAGCATATTCAGGGAATATGCTGCGCTTATTTTTTAAAGCGTATTAATTAAAAAGGACGCAGACCGCCACCGAAGCCGGGCGTAGCACTGTGCCATAAAATAAAGCCGGCCAGCAGCAACAGCAGGCTGCCAGCCAGCATCACGGCCGGCAACAACCACTGCGCAGTCCCTCTGCTGCTGACCCTGCCGAGGCGCACCGCCAGCACGCGCGAGCGCTGCACCAGCAAACCCAGCAGCGACACGGTGAGCGCGGTGCCCAGCGCCATGGTCAGCGCCGAGGCCACGCCCCAGCCATATACGCCAATCACTTTGGCAAACAACAGCATCATGATGGCACCGGAACAGGGCCGCAGCCCCATCGACAGCACCACCAGCGCCTGGGTTCTGCCGCTCACCGCACCGGCCAGCTGTTGCGCGCTCGGCAGGTGGGCATGACCGCAGCCGCAGTCAGCATGATGCTGATGATGTGGCCGTACCGCGCGAATCTGGAGCCCGGTCGCCGGACGGAACGCGCGGCGTAACCCCTGCAGCGCGCGCCAGCCCACCCAGACGCCGAGCGCCATCACCAGCAAATAGCTACCTTTCTCCAGCCAGTAACTGGTGAGATGCAGCTGGCGCGACGAGGTTTGCAGCACCACCAGCATCAGCGTCACCAGAGCAATCGCCACCGTGCCCTGCAACAGCGCCGCCAGCAGCGTCAGCTTCATGCTGGTTTTCAGCTGCGCCGGATGGGTAGCGAGAAAGGTGCTGATCACCACTTTGCCGTGGCCCGGCCCCAGCGCATGCAGCACGCCGTAGGCAAGGCTAAACAGCATCAGCGTGACACCGGCCTGCTGCGGCTGCTGCGCCACCTGTTGCAGGAGCTGCGTCATCTCACGGTGCAGAACCTTCTGCCACAATACGCTTTGCAGCAGAATCTGCGGCCAGTGCAGCCACAGCATCCCGCCCGCAGAAATCAGCAGCGCAGCCAGCAGCCACAGCGGCCACCAGCGACGGGAAGCGCCAGGCAGTGAAATCAACGACATGTCAGGGTTACCGTCTGGGCAAACTGCTGGCCGAGATCCATATCCTCGGGCGGTGCGTCAGCTTTATCCAGCGACAGCGCGTACTGTTTTAGCGAGTCATCCGGTTTGGGCGTGTGTAAGTCAAACTGGCAATGGGCTTTCACGGTCTCATCCATGGTGATGGCTTGCGGATTGTCATAATACATATCAACAAAGTAACTGGGATCGAAGGTCTGGATGCGGTATTGCCTGGCGCTTAACGACTGCGGTTCGCCGAACGGCACAATGAACTCCAGCACCGCTTTATTGCCCTTGCGCGACAGCTGATACTCCTGCGGCAGGTTGAGAAATTTCACCCGATTTTTATCCTGCCACACTTCGGTAAAATAGTGCTGGCCCAGCACATTGGCCATTACCTGTGCCGCCAGCTTTTTCCACACCACCTCGCCGGGTTTGGCGTTGCCGGCATCGTACAGCAGATCGGCGGAGGTGATCTCGTCCATGGTCCATACCATCTTCATCGCGCTGAGATGATTGTCCTTACCGAGCAGTTCGGTCTGCATATCAATAAAGCTGTGTGGATGCGCCCACACGGCGCCGTTGAACAACAGCGTAAAGCTAACGAGCGCAATTTTCATATGTTATAAAGTAACAAATTTTAAAGTCAGAAGGATACCGGGCCAGAAAAAACTGTGACCCGCCCTGAAGCTCTGAACAAAAGTCATGACAAAGGCCAGGGTCAGCGCGTGGAGTTGGCTATTCTTAGCTGAAAAATGACCTGCGGATAACACGATTGATGAGTTCAGCGCATTCTACTGCTCCCCTCTTCAGCCGCGCCCAGCGTCGTTGCCATCTGCTGTTGCTGCTGTTTCTGCCTGCTCCCGCGTTAACGCTTGAAAAGCTCTGCCAGTTGAATGGCGTGGACCCTGTTGTCGCCCGACAGGATATCGCGGATGTCGGAGATGAGATACAGCGCTTTCACCAGCTGGAATTACACCAGATGGTGGATGGCAGCTTTCGCATTCATGGCACGGAACTGGACCGGCGTCTGTGCCTGCTGCACTGGCTGCGCCGCGCGCTGCGCCTGTCGCAGGATTTCGTCTGCACGCATTTTGCGCCGGCACTGCGCCAGCGGCTGAAGGTGCTGAAAATCGAGAAAGCACTGTGGGATGAAACCAATCTGCAGGCGCTGATCCAGCACTGCAGCCTGCGACTGGCGCGCGATTTCACGCCGCGCGACCGGCTGTTTCTGCAAATCTTCATGAAATATGCGCTGTGTCAGCGTCAGACGGCGCTGTTCAGCGAGCGCCAGCGCGCCTGGCTGGCGGCGAAGATTGAACGTAGCGCAGCGGATGACGTGATCCATCACTGGCAGAAACGTTGCCATCTGGCACCGGACGTCAGCGAAACCGATTTCTGGACGCTGCTGTTCAGCCTGATTCACGCGCCCGACGGCAGCCAGCTGGCGGACAGTCAGGCACACAAGCTGATGGCCGCGGTGGAAGCGCTGATTGCCCGCTTTGAGCAACTGGCGCAGACGCGCATCAAAAATCAGCAGCAGCTGAAGCTACAGCTCTATACTCACCTGGCGCAGGCGCTGGATCGCAGCCACTTTGCTATCGGCATTGATAACAGCGTGGCGCTGGACGTGGCGCGTCTCTATCCGCGCCTGCTGCGCACCACGGCGCGCGCGCTGCAGCACTTCAGCAGCGATTTCGGCACGCAGTTTAGCGCGGAAGAAGTGAGCCTGGTGGCGGTGCAGTTTGGTGGCTGGCTGATGCAGGAGAGCGCGCTACAGGAGAAACAGGTGCTGTTACTGACCGGCGCTGACGCGGCGCTGGAACAGCTGCTGGAGCAGCAGCTGCGGGAAATGATGCTGCTGCCGATCAATATTACCTATCAGGATATGCTGCACTTTCAGCGTGAAGGCGCACCGCGCGATGTGGCGCTGGTGGTGACGCCCTACGCCACCGCCCTGCCGCTCTACTCGCCGCCGCTGATCCACGCTGAGCTGCCGCTGAGCGATCACCAGCAGCAGCGCATTCGTCAGCTGCTGGAGTCTTAAGCCGCGCGTGGCCGCAGGAACAGCGCCGGCAGCGCCACCAGCGCCATCACCCAGAACAGCTGGCCGTGCAGGTGAGTAAACAGCACGCCGCAAACCATCGTCATCACCGCGATGCCGCCGCCCATTGCCAGCGCCGAATAGAGCGACTGCAGACGAATCACCTCTGCGCCTTTACGCGCGGCGATAAAGCGCATCGCCGCCAGATGGCAGACGGTAAAGCTGCCGCAGTGCAGAATCTGCGCCACAATCAACAGCGGTAGCGCTGTGCTGGCACCCAGCAGCGTCCAGCGCACCAGCGCGCATACGCCGGACAGCAGCAGCAGATCGCGCGCGCTCCAGCGGCGAAACAGCCGGTTACTCAGGGCAAAAATCACGATTTCGGCCACCACGCCCAGCGACCACAGGTAGCCCACGACCGACGCGGAGTAGCCCGCTTCCTGCCACCAGATAGCACTGAAGCTGTAATACGCGGCGTGCGCGCCCTGCATTAGCGTTACGCACAGCATGAAGCGCCAGACGCTGTTTTCGCGCAGCAGGTCGCGCCACGCCGCCCAGCCACCGCTCGCGCCCTGGCGTAGCTCACCCTGCGGTCGGGTTTGTGGCGGCAGCAGCATGCCGGACAGCATCGCCAGCGCGCCTGCGCTCAGCAGCAGCAGAATCACCTGCGATGACCAGGCGCTGACCAGCATACCGGTAAGCGCCGAGCTGATAACAAACGCCAGCGAGCCCCACAGCCGTACCGGACCATAGGCCAGCCCGATTTGCTGTGTCCAGGTGGCCGCCAGCGCATCACTCAGCGGCACCAACGGCGAGAAGAACAGGTTAAAACCAATCATCACCAGCAGCAGCCATAGCCACTGACTGCCGAGCCAGAAACCGAGCGCGAACAGACAGGTCGCCAGCGCCAGCAGGCGCAGCGCAACAATCAGCTGCGCTGGATTTTTCACCTGCGAAGCAATCAACAGGCTGCCGGCAAAGCGCGCCACCATGCCACAGCCGAGCAGCAGGCCAATTTTTTCCGCATCCAGCCCGTTGCCTTTCAGCCACACGCTCCAGAACGGCAGATAGATGCCATAGCAGAAAAAGTAGGTGAAGTAGCTCAGTCCCAGCCACCTTGCCGATCCGATGGTCATGTTTCCTCCTGTTGACGCTCCGCCGTGCGCGGAATGGCCGTTACTTTCTCAAAGCCGCCTGCGAAAGGGAATAAAAAAAGGATGGCTTGCGCCATCCTTCTTCACACTGCGGGTTTAGCGCTTATCAGGCATAAACCGGCAGACGGGCACAGATATCCAGCACTTTCTGTTTGGTGCGCTCGATAGTGGCTTCGTCGTTGATGTTGTCGAGAACGTCAGCGATCCAGCCCGCCAGCTCGCGCACTTCCGCTTCTTTGAAGCCGCGACGGGTCACTGCTGGCGTACCGATACGCACACCGGAGGTCACAAACGGGCTCTTCGGATCGTTAGGTACGCTGTTTTTGTTCACGGTGATGTTAGCGCGGCCCAGAGCGGCATCCGCCTCTTTACCGGTCAGACCTTTGCTCACCAGATCGATCAGGAACAGGTGGTTGTAAGTACCGCCTGAGACGATGTTGTAACCGCGCTCCAGCAGCACTTCCACCATCGCTTTGGCGTTCTTCGCGACCTGCTGCTGATAAGCCTTGAACTCCGGCTCCATGGCTTCTTTGAACGCGACGGCTTTACCGGCGATAACATGCATCAGTGGGCCGCCCTGACCACCCGGGAACACCGCGGAGTTCAGTTTCTTGTACAGCTCTTCGTCGCCGTTTTTCGCCAGGATCAGGCCACCGCGCGGGCCGGCCAGCGTTTTGTGCGTGGTCGAGGTCACGATGTGCGCGTGCGGTACCGGGTTCGGATACACATCAGCAGCGATCAGACCGGCAACGTGGGCCATATCAACAAACAGCCAGGCGCCGATGCTGTCGGCGATTTCACGCATTTTGGCCCAGTCGCACACGCCAGAGTAAGCAGAGAAGCCGCCCACGATCATTTTTGGCTTGTGGGTCTGCGCCAGTTCGGCCAGCTCTTCGTAATTGATTTTGCCGGTTTCATCGATGCCGTAAGGGATAACGTTGTACAGCTTACCGGACAGGTTGACCGGCGAACCGTGGGTCAGGTGACCACCGTGTGCCAGGTTCATGCCCAGAATGGTGTCGCCCGGCTGCAGCAGCGCGGTGTACACCGCGAAGTTAGCCTGGGAGCCGGAGTGCGGCTGCACGTTAGCGTAATCCGCGCCGAACAGCGCTTTGGCGCGATCGATCGCCAGCTGCTCAACGATATCCACATATTCACATCCGCCGTAGTAGCGTTTGCCCGGATAGCCTTCGGCATATTTGTTGGTGAGCTGTGAACCTTGCGCCTGCATAACGCGTGGGCTGGTGTAGTTTTCCGAAGCAATCAGTTCAATGTGCTCTTCCTGACGCACCTTCTCCTGCTCCATAGCCTGCCACAACTCGGCATCATAATCGGCAATGTTCATATCACGCTTTAACATCCGCATCTCCTGACTCAGCAACTTTTTAACGGCAGTTTAAGCCCCGGCTGGGGGCGAAGGCCAACAGTGTAAACGGTTTTGCCAGGTGACGATAGCGCCAATCCCCTCTTTTTACGCAAACGATTGGCAAGGCGCTGGCACGGGATTTTTACGCTTTTTAGCCGGGGAAGAAAACCGGAGATTTGTTCATCAGCAGCGGGAAAATTTTTCAGCTTTGCGCGCCCGCCAGCAGATTGACACTCGTCACCCCAGACAAAACGGGGGATTTACAGTGCGCGGCAACAGGCATAACATGCATTTAAAATACATGTTTAAAATTACTCTGAGGATCAGCCCATGCTTGACGCGCAAACCATCGCCACCGTGAAATCTACCCTGCCCGCGATTGCTCAACTCGGCCCGCAGCTGACCGGTCACTTTTATCAGCGGATGCTGACGCAGCATCCCGAGCTGAAGAACGTGTTTAACATGAACAACCAGCGCAGCGGCAATCAGCGTGAAGCGCTGTTTAACGCGATCTGCGCGTACGGCAGCAACCTGGAAAATCTTGCGGTGCTGCTGCCGGCGGTGGAGAAAATTGCACAGAAGCATGCCAGCCTGAATATTCAGCCGGCGCAGTACGCGATTGTCGGGGAAAACCTGCTGGCGACGATTAAAGAGCTGCTCAATCCAGGCGATGAAGTACTGGCGGCGTGGGGCAAAGCCTATGGCGTGCTGGCTGAGGTGTTTATCCAGCGTGAAGCAGCGATTTACCGTGCGTCGGAAGAAAAGGTCGGCGGCTGGCGCGGCGCGCGCGATTTTCGTATCCGTGCGATTACCGCGCAGAGCTCGGTGATCAAAAGCATTGAGCTGGTGCCGAATGATGGAGAGCCGGTGGCGGACTTCCTGCCCGGCCAGTATCTGACCCTCAGTCTGCGCCCGGCGGACAGCGACTACATTCAGCACCGCCAGTATTCGCTGACGCATCTGCCGGATGGCAAAGCCTATCGCATTGCAGTGAAGCACGAAGCGCAGGGCAGCGTCTCCGGCTGGCTGCATCAGCATGCGAAGGTTGGCGATATCGTGCAGTGCGCCGCGCCGGCCGGGGATTTCTTCCTGCAGGCAGCAGCGCAGACGCCGGTGACGCTGATCTCAGCCGGCGTCGGGCAAACGCCGCTGTTAGCCATGCTGGCCAGCCTGGCGGAGCAGCAGCATCCGGCCGCAGTATGCTGGCTGCACGCCGCCGAAAACGGCGCGCAGCACGCGTTTGCTGATGAGGTCGCGGCGCTGGGTGCGCAACTGCCGCGCTTTAGCCGCCACGTCTGGTATCGCCAGCCGCAAGCTGACGACGCGGGACGTTACGACGCGCAGGGTCTGATGGATTTAGCCACCGTCTCAACCGCACTGACCCAGCCCGAGGGTCAGTTCTGGATTTGCGGCCCGCTGGCATTCATGCAGTTTGTTGCGCGCCAGCTGACCGACGCCGGCATCAGCGCCGACCGCATTCACTACGAAGTGTTCGGTCCGCACAAAGTGCTGTAAATGAAAAAGCCTGCACGCGGCAGGCTTTGTGTCTGGTGAGGAGCGAAGGGCTCAGATGGCCTCTTCGTCTTCCTCGCCGGTACGAATACGCACGACGCGCGCCACGTCAAAGACAAAGATTTTGCCGTCGCCGATTTTACCGGTCTGCGCGGTTTTCATGATGGTTTCTACGCAGGTATCGACGATATCATCGCCCACCACCATCTCGATTTTCACTTTTGGCAGAAAATCGACCATGTATTCGGCACCGCGATACAGCTCGGTGTGGCCTTTCTGACGTCCGAAGCCTTTCACTTCGCTGACCGTCATCCCGGTGATGCCCACTTCTGCTAAGGCTTCACGCACATCATCGAGTTTGAATGGTTTGATAATTGCATCGATCTTTTTCATCACAGATCCTTTTTTCGCTCCCTCCATGATGGACGGGTAACTATGAGTATAAGTGTTCCTGACGCTGCCGCAGCAAGCTACTCTTTAAATTCGCTGGCGTCCAGTTCGTGGCGCGACAGCAGCTTATAAAACTCGGTACGGTTGCGTCCAGCCAGACGCGCCGCATGCGTCACATTACCTTTGGTCATCTGCAGCAGTTTGCGCAGATAGTTAAGCTCAAACTGGTTGCGTGCTTCGACAAAGGTCGGTAGCGCCGTGTTCTCGCCAGCCAGCGCCTGCTCTACCAGCGCGTCACCAATTACCGGCGACGTAGTAAGCGCCACGCACTGCTCAATCACGTTAACCAGCTGGCGCACATTTCCCGGCCAGCTGGCACTCACCAGCCGTTTCATCGCATCGACCGAGAAGCTGCGCACAAACGGTTTGTGGCGATCGGCCGACTGGCGCAGCAGATGGTTGGCCAGCAGCGGGATGTCTTCGGCGCGTTCGTGCAGTGCCGGGATCCTGAGATTCACCACGTTGAGACGATAGTAGAGATCTTCGCGGAAGCTTTTCTTCTCCATCGCCTTCGGCAGATCGCGGTGCGTGGCAGAGATGATGCGCACGTTGATGTCGAGATCGCGGTTGCTGCCCAGCGGACGCACTTTGCGCTCCTGCAGCACGCGGAGAAGCTTCACCTGCAGCGCCTGCGGCATGTCGCCAATCTCATCGAGAAACAGCGTGCCGCCTTCCGCCGCCTGAAACAGCCCTTCGCGCGCACTTACGGCACCGGTGAAGGCGCCTTTGGCGTGGCCAAACAGCTCGGACTCCAGCAGCTGTTCCGGCAGCGCGCCGCAGTTGATGGCAATGAAAGGTTTGCCGGCGCGCGGACTGGCAGCATGAATCGCCTGCGCCAGCACCTCTTTACCGGTGCCGCTCTGGCCGTTAATCAATATACTGACGTCAGATTGCGCCACCATGTGCGCCTGCTCCAGCAGCCGCAGCATCAGCGGATTACGCGTGACAATCGCTTCGCGCCAGCCGTCATCGCTGACCGGCGCGCGCTGCGCCAGTGCTTCGTCAATCGCTTTGTATAGCGCATCGCGATCGACCGGTTTGGTCAGAAAGCTGAACACGCCCTGCTGCGTGGCGGCTACCGCGTCCGGAATCGAGCCGTGCGCGGTCAGGATGATGACCGGCAGTCCGGTATGGCGCTTCTGGATTTCAGCAAATAGCGCCAGGCCATCCATTTCATCCATGCGCAGATCGCTGATCACCAAATCGACTTTCTCTTTCTGCAGATGACGCAGGGCTTCCGGCCCGCTGGCCGCGGTCGCTACCTGATAGCCTTCACTGCTGAGACGCATACCGAGCAGCTTGAGTAAGCCCGGATCGTCATCCACCAGCAGTAAGCGTGCGGCCTGTTTCATGGTTACTGCTCCTCGCTTTGGGCATCGCTGGCACCGTGTGTGCTGTCGCCGCTGTCCGGTGCTTTACGTGATGACAGTTGACGCTCGATGTCAGTCAGTCGCTGCAGTTTACGCTGGGTATCGTCCAGCGTTTGCCGCAGTTGCGTTTGCTGCTGACGCAGGCGATCCAGTTCGGCGTCATTGCTTTGCTGCAGCGCGGCGTAGCGGCCGCGCGCCTCGCTCAGCTCCAGCTGCGCGGCCTGGTTACTGCGCCACAGCTGCAGCAGCGGACGCACCGCCGCCGGATAATCCGCGCTATAGCTGTCGAGCGTATCAACGTACTGACGGCGCTCCACCGGCGTCACGTTGCCGTTCGCCAGCAGGATGCCCTGCTTAAAGGCGCGCGCCCAGTTCTGTACCGGCCAGCGCCGCGCTTCCGCCCGCGCTTCGGCCGCCGACAGCCGCTCACCGCAGTCGATAGCGCGCTGCCAGTAAAGTGGATTGCTCATGGCCGCCGGTGCTTCAATCTGCCAGACATTCTGGCAATCGGTGGCCAGATAATCCGCCAGGCGCACGTCCGGCTCCGGCAGGTTCACCGCACCGCGCGGCGTACTGCTCTGGGGCGGCGCCTGACAGGCGCTCAGGCCGATGGCGATCAGTGCGCCGACGAGAAATCGGCTGGATGTGAGTTTCATTAATCAGGCATTCCCGGCGCTGGTAGTCAAAATGATACGAAAACAGACGTCCGCGTCCGTGCGCGTGACCAACTGTAAATCACCCTGCATCCTGCGCAGGCAATCTTTGGCGATGCTTAATCCCAGCCCGCTGCCTTTCACCGGCCCTTTGCGCTGCTGGCTCCCCTGATAAAAGGGCTCAAAGATCATCGCCTGCTCTTCAGCCGGAATCGGCGTGCCGGTGTTCGCCACCTCAATCCACACCTGGTTGCCCTTCTGCTGGCTCTGCAGCCAGATGTTACCGGATTCGCTACCGTAGTTCACGGCGTTCGAGTAGAGGTTATCAATCACCCGCTGCAACAGCGTCGGTTCCGCCAGACAATAGCGGGCCGGCAGATCGATATGCGTGTGCATCTGGCGCGCGCTGGCGGGCAGTGAGTGCACCCTGACGACGCTATCAATGATAGCGTCGATAGCCACCGGTTCCAGCCGCATTGGGCTGTCCGCCAGCCGGCGATTGTAGTCGAGCAGCTGTTCAATCAGCCGCTGCAGATGACGGCTGCTGGTGTCGAGAATGGCAACAACTTCCTGCTGTTCCGCATTGAGCGGGCCGGCAACCTGGTCGGCCAGCAGTTCGGTGCCTTCGCGCAGGCTGGCCAGCGGCGTTTTGAGCTCGTGCGACAGGTGGCGCAGGAACTCATGCCGCTGCGCTTCCAGCCAGCTAAGACGTTCGCTGAGCCAGACTATGCGCTGTCCCAGCGAGCGAATTTCGCGTGGCCCGCGAAAACTGACGCTATTGCCCAGCGTTTTGCCCTCGCCCAGCCGGTTAATCATGCGTTCGACGCGCTTAACCGGGCCGATAATCATGCCGGTGAACAGCAGTACCAGCACCAGACTGATTAAAAACAGTATCAGCGCCTGCCAGCCAAAAAACTGGCCGCGATCGGCAATTTCGCGCTGCAGTTGCAGGCCGCGTGAAAACACCACTTCACGCGTGGCCTGCACCATGCGGGTGTTGGCGGCGGAGAATGCTTCCAGCGCGCTCGCCGCCGGTGCCAGCAGATTGCCGTTATCACACTGCAGCTTTTCCAGCTGCGGCAGCGCGCTCTGCAATATTTTGAACGTTGGCAAATCGGGCAGGCTGGCGGCATGGCTGCTGAGCATCTGGCCGTAGCGGCTCCACTGCGTTTGATACAGGCGTGCCAGACTGGCATCGCCCAGCACGCAATACTGGCGATAGCTACGCTCCAGCTCCAGCGCCGTACGCGCCATCGCCTCGCTGCGACGCACGTCAGTGAAGGTGTTGCGGTTAGTGTCGGCCGCCTGATTACTCAGCGCTGACAGGCTTTCCCATGCCTGCCATGCCAGCACCAGCAGCGGCAGCAGCACCAGCAGAAAGGCCATTAAAACCAGTTGCCGCAGGGATCGGGGAAACAGACGCCATCTCTTCACAACCGCGCTTCCTTTGAGGTGAGTTGCAGGCATGCTAGCGAAGTCCGGCAAGGTTAGAAAGGCTGAAAACGAAAACGGCAGGCCTTTTGGCCTGCCGTGAGAGCGACGCCGCAGCATCGCCTGCAAAATAGGTGGAGCCTAACTCAACGTTGCGTCCGGTGCTTGATAACGTTGCAAAGCAAGCGATTATCGGTTGGGTGGACGGCAGGCTCCGTTTGGTGCGTCATTCGATATTTTATGAGCTCAACCGCAGTGCGGGGCAATCATAGACAGGAGAATGAGCAACGTAATGAGTATAGCAACTATCGTGCCAGAAAATAAATAGCCTTGTTAATCAGTATACTGCCAGCTCAGAGAGGGAATTAACGACGCTTTCGGACCGGCTGGTCTGGAAAAAGTGTCGCCGATTAGCAACGGCTTTAACGCGCTAACTTTGCACCTATAAAAAACAACGATTTAAATGTCACCTTTTGGCGACAACTCAGTCATGGGATTGTCGTCATTTTCCGACATGTCACAGATGTCAGGGAATCACAGCGGATCGACAGCGGTGCCCACGCGACAAAAAATAAAAAAGGCCGCGTTGAGCGGCCTTTGCACAGTGCCCGTGAATGGGCACCGGTAAGAGACAGAATTCAGGTTAACCCAGCTGCTTGCGCGCGTTGCGGAAAATGCGCATCCACGGGCTGTCTTCGCCCCACTCCGCCGGATGCCACGAATTGCTGACGGTGCGGAACACGCGCTCCGGATGCGGCATCATAATGGTGACGCGCCCGCTTTCGTTGGTTACGGCGGTGATGCCGTTCGGTGAGCCGTTCGGGTTTGCCGGATAGGTCTCGGTGACCTTGCCGAAGTTATCGACGAAGCGCAGCGCCACCAGCCCTTTCGCTTCCAGCTCAGCCAGATGCGCACCGTCACGCACTTCAACAAAACCTTCACCGTGCGAGACGGCAATCGGCATGCGAGAACCGACCATGCCGTCCAGCAGCAGTGACGGGCTGGCGGCCACTTCCACCAGGCTGAAGCGTGCTTCAAAGCGCTCGGACTGGTTACGCACAAAGCGTGGCCACAGCTCGCTGCCCGGAATCAGTTCACGCAGATTCGACATCATCTGGCAGCCGTTACACACGCCCAGCGCCAGCGTCTGCGGACGATGGAAGAAGTTTTCAAACTCGTCACGCACGCGGCTGTTGAACAGAATCGATTTCGCCCAGCCTTCGCCCGCACCCAGCACGTCGCCGTAGGAGAAGCCGCCACAGGCGACCAGCGCGTGGAATTCCTCCAGACCACGACGGCCCGCCAGCAGATCGCTCATGTGCACGTCAACCGCGGTGAAGCCTGCGCGGTGGAAGGCAGCAGCCATCTCAACGTGCGAGTTCACGCCCTGCTCGCGCAGCACGGCAACGCGCGGACGCGCGCCAGTGGCGATCATCGGTGCCGCCACATCCTCTTCCGGACGGAAGGTCAGCTGCACGTTCAGGCCAGGATCGTTATCGTCTTTCTTCGCTTCATGTTCCTGATCGGCACAGGCCGGGTTATCGCGCAGGCGCTGCATCTGCCAGGTGGTTTCAGCCCACCAGGTACGCAGGGTGGTACGGCTTTCGCTGTACACCGCGCTGTCGCCGGAGCGGATAACAAAACGGTCGCCCGGCAGCGCTTTACCGATGACGTGAACATTGCTGCTCAGGCCGTGATCGGCAAACACTTTTTCCACGGTCGCGCGGTCGGCAGCGTTAATCTGCAGTACGGCGCCCAGCTCTTCCGTAAACAGTGCTGCCAGCGCATCGCTGCCCAGCGCGGCGATATCCGCCTCAATACCGCAGTGGCCGGTGAAGGCCATCTCAGCCAGCGTGACCAGCAGACCGCCATCCGAGCGGTCGTGGTAAGCCAGCAGTTTCTGCTCGCTGACCAGCGTCTGAATTGCATTGAAGAAGCCGGCCAGCTGCGCGGCATCGCGCACGTCGGCCGGTTTGTCGCCCAGCTGACGATACACCTGTGACAGCGCCGTGGCGCCGAGGGTATTAGCACCGTTGCCGAGGTCCACCAGCAGCAGCAGGTTGTCGCCTTCCGGCTGCAGCTGTGGCGTCACGGTGCGACGCACATCTTCAACGCGTGCAAAAGCCGTAATGACCAGCGACAGCGGCGAGGTCATTTCGCGCTGTTCAGTGCCCTGCTGCCAGCGGGTTTTCATCGACATGGAGTCTTTACCCACCGGAATGGTGATTCCCAGCGCCGGGCACAGCTCTTCGCCCACCGCTTTTACCGCGGCGTACAGGCCAGCGTCTTCGCCCGGGTGACCGGCTGCAGCCATCCAGTTTGCCGACAGCTTCACGCGCTTCAGTGAACCGATCGCGGTCGCGGCCAGGTTGGTCAGCGCTTCGCCCACCGCCAGGCGACCGGACGCGGCGAAATCCAGCAGCGCTACCGGGGCACGTTCGCCCATGGCAAACGCTTCACCGTGGTAGCTGTCAAGGCTGGCGGTGGTCACGGCGCAGTTCGCCACCGGGATCTGCCACGGCCCGACCATTTGATCGCGCGCCACCATGCCGGTTACGCTGCGGTCACCGATGGTCACCAGGAAGGTTTTTTCCGCCACGGTTGGCAGGTGCAGCACGCGGTTTACCGCATCGGCAATGGTAATGCCGTCCCGCACCAGCGCATCACCTTTCGCCTGCTGGCTGGCCACGTCGCGCGTCATTTTTGGCGTTTTACCCAGCAGCACGTCGAGCGGCATGTCGATCGGTTTGTTATCGAAATGGCTGTCGGCAAGGTTCAGGTGCTGCTCCTCGGTCGCTTCACCAATCACCGCGTACGGCGCACGTTCGCGCTGGCACAGTTCATCGAACAGCGCCAGTTTGTCCGGCGCAACCGCCAGCACATAACGCTCCTGCGACTCGTTACACCACACTTCCAGCGGGCTCATGCCTGGCTCATCGCTGAGGATGTCGCGCAGGTTGAAGTTGCCGCCGCGGCCACCGTCGCTCACCAGCTCCGGCATGGCGTTAGACAGGCCACCGGCACCAACGTCGTGAATAAACAGAATCGGGTTGGCTTCGCCCAGCTGCCAGCAGCGGTCAATCACTTCCTGACAGCGACGCTCCATCTCCGGGTTGTCGCGCTGCACCGAGGCGAAGTCGAGATCGGCATCCGACTGGCCGGACGCCATCGAGGACGCCGCGCCGCCGCCAAGGCCGATATTCATCGCCGGACCGCCCAGCACGATCAGCTTCGCGCCAACCACGATCTCACCCTTCTGCACGTGATCGGCGCGGATGTTACCAATACCGCCGGCCAGCATGATCGGCTTGTGATAGCCGCGCAGTTCAACGCCGTTGTGGCTGTTGACCTGCTCTTCATAAGTACGGAAATAGCCGTTCAGCGCCGGGCGACCAAATTCGTTGTTAAACGCGGCGCCGCCTAACGGGCCTTCGGTCATGATATCCAGCGCGGTAACAATGCGATCCGGCTTGCCGAAATCCTCTTCCCACGGCTGTTCAAATCCGGGAATACGCAGGTTGGAAACCGAGAAGCCGACCAGACCCGCTTTCGGCTTCGCGCCACGTCCGGTGGCACCTTCGTCACGGATTTCCCCGCCGGAACCGGTGGCGGCACCTGGCCATGGCGAAATGGCCGTCGGGTGGTTGTGGGTTTCCACCTTCATCAGGATATGCGCGGCTTCCTGATGAAACTCGTATTCGCCCTGCTGCGCATCCGCATAGAAACGCCCGACCTCAGAGCCTTCCATCACCGCGGCATTGTCTTTATATGCCGACAGGACGTGTTCCGGATGCTGCTCAAAGGTGTTTTTAATCATTTTAAACAGCGACTTCGGCTGTTTTTCGCCGTCGATAATCCAGTCGGCGTTAAAAATCTTGTGACGACAGTGCTCGGAGTTCGCCTGAGCGAACATATAGAGCTCGATGTCGTTCGGATTGCGGCCCAGTCTGGTAAAGGCATCGAGCAGGTAATCAATTTCGTCATCGGCCAGCGCCAGGCCGAGCGTGCGGTTAGCCTGTTCCAGCGCCTCGCGCCCTCCGCCCAGCACGTCTACGCTTTTCAGCGGCTGCGGCTCATGATGCGCGAACAGCTGTTCTGCCGCGCTGAGCTCCGTGAACACGGTTTCCATCATGCGGTCGTGCAGCAGGCTGGCCAGCTGCTGCCACTGCGCGTCAGTCAGCTGCGGTGCCTGTACATAGAAGGCCAGACCGCGCTCCAGGCGCAATACCTGTGGCAGGTCGCAGTTGTGGGCGATATCGGTGGCTTTCGATGACCAGGGAGAAATGGTGCCGGGACGCGGCGTCACCAGCAACAGACGCCCTTGTGGCGCATGTTCGGCGAGAGAAGGACCGTATTTCAGCAGACGCTGCAGGCGGGCTTGCTGTTCCGCGCTGAGCGGTGCGCTGACATCGGCGAAATGGACGTACTCGGCGTAAATATCACTCACCGGCAGATGAGCGTCCTGAAAGCGGGTCAGCAGTTTGTTTACACGAAATGCCGACAGAGCGGGCGAACCACGCAGAATTTCCATCATTAAAGATCTCTCGTCTTCGAAGCGCCGGGCGACGCTTCATGGGGCGCAACAGGGAAAACGGGCGGTATTATAGAGAAATGGCACGGGTTACGAAACCGTTTGCGCAGAAAAACTGAGCCTCAGGATTTGCCTGAATTTTGCGCAAATCTTGCTATATAAGTTGCCCTGTTGCGCTTTGTTGCGCAAAATGCCCCTCGCTCTGGGAGTGCAAAACAACATAAATACTGCCTTTAAAAGACAGAGGCCTGTGAGCCATTACGAGACAACTATTTGAAACGCCTGAAATTAAATTATCTGTTTATCGGTCTGATCACCGTGCTGCTTGCGCTGGCGCTGTGGCCGTCCATCCCCTGGTACGGGGGCGGAAAAGACGCGTTATCACAGATCAAATCGCGGGGAGTGTTGCGCATCAGTACCGTCAACTCGCCGCTGACTTACTACACCATCAATAATGCACCAGCCGGTATGGACTACGAGCTGGCGAAGCGTTTCGCCGATTATCTTGGCGTGAAGCTGGAAGTCACGGTGCGGCCCAACCTCGGCGACCTGTTTGACGATCTCGACGACGGCAAAGCCGACCTGCTGGCCGCCGGGCTGATCTACAACAGCGAGCGCCTCAGCCGTTATCAGAGTGGCCCGAGCTACTATTCCGTGTCGCAGCAGCTGGTGTATCGCATCGACAAGCCGCGGCCCAAAAACCTTGGTGATCTGAAAGGCCGGCTGATTGTGCAGTCCGGTTCGGCCTATCTGTCAACGTTACGTTCCGCCAAAGCGGACAGCTATCCCGATCTCGACTGGGCCATTTCCACCGATATGGGCCAGAAAGCGCTGCTGGAAGCGGTTGCCGACGGCAAGCTTGACTATACCGTGGGGGATTCGGTGACCATCGGCCTGCTGCAGCGCATCCATCCACAGCTGGCGGTGGCGTTTGATATTACCGATGAAGAGCCGGTGACCTGGTATCTGCCGCGTAACGATGACGATAGCCTGAACGCCGCCATGCTCGACTTCTACAGTCAGATGGGGGAAGAAGGCACCATGGCGCGGCTGGAAGAGAAGTATCTCGGCCACGTCGGCACCTTTGATTATGTCGATACCCGCACCTTCCTGCGCGCAATTGATAACACGCTGCCGGATATCAAGCCGCTGTTTGAGAAGTACGCGTCCAGTATCGACTGGCGCCTGCTGGCGGCGATTTCCTATCAGGAGTCGCACTGGAATCCGCAGGCGACCTCGCCCACCGGCGTGCGCGGCATGATGATGCTGACGCGCAATACCGCTGACAGCCTCGACGTGAACGATCGTCTCGATCCGGAACAGAGCATTCGCGGCGGCAGCGAATACCTGCGGCGCATGATGGAAAAAGTGCCGGAGACCATTCCGGAAGATGAACGCATCTGGTTTGCGCTGGCGGCCTATAACATGGGCTACGCACATATGCTGGATGCACGCCGGCTGACGCTTAAACAGGGCGGCAATCCGGACAGCTGGGCCGACGTTAAGCTGCGCCTGCCGATGCTGAGCCAGAAGCGCTATTACGCGCAGACCACTTACGGCTATGCGCGCGGCCACGAAGCTTATAACTACGTTGAGAACATCCGTAAGTATCAGATCAGCCTGGTAGGCTATCTGCAGGAGCAGGATAAACGGCTGGCGCAGCAGTCGGCGCTGGAAGCGGAACTCGGTGCCGGTTATCCGGCTGTCGAACCGAAGATTGCGATGAACTAATCGGCGCGCAGCGCCTGCCGCTGCGCACGTTTCTGTTCGCGCCGCATACGGAAGAAGTCGCTCAGCAGCGTGGCGCACTCCTCGGCCAGCACGCCATGCGCAATCTCAATCTGATGATTCATGCCCGGATGGCCGATCACATCCAGCAGCGAACCGGCGGCACCGGTTTTCTCATCCTTCGCGCCATAGACCAGACGGGTAATCCGGCTGTGCACCATGGCACCGGCGCACATCACGCACGGCTCCAGCGTCACGTATAAGGTGGTGTCGAGCAGCCGGTAGTTATCAATCACTTTTCCGCCCTGACGCAGCGCCATAATCTCGGCATGCGCGGTGGGATCGCACTGGCTAATCGGCCGGTTCCAGCCCTCGCCAATCACTCTGTCGCCCTGCACCAGCACCGCACCGACCGGCACTTCGCCCTGCTCCCACGCACGCCGCGCCAGTTCAAGCGCGTGGCGCATCCAGTATTCATCAGTTTGTGGGTTCAACGGGCAACTCCTGCGGATTAACAAGGCGGCGCATTATAGACGGAATCCAGCTGCGATTCACTCCAGCTGTTGCAGTTCACCGCGCGGCGTCACGCGCCAGCGATGCTGGCAGAAAAACAGCAGCGGGTTATCCTGCTTGCTGTCGCTGTAGCCGCTGTACAGCTGCAGCGGCGTACCGATTTTTTCCTCGAGCTGCGCCACTTTTTCATGGCCGAGACAGCGCATGGCTAATACCCGGCCGCCACGGCCCGGCTTCATCTGGCTGGCGATCAGTTTCACCCGCGGCAGAAACGCGGAATCAAAATAGACCTGCTCCACCAGCGACTGCGGCGAGCCGGTAATCAGCCAGACATCGGCGTCTTCACTGCTGAGGTAGTCAGTCAGCCGCTGCTGCACCACCGGAAACGCGGTGACGCGCTCGCGAAACCAGCGGGCAAATTCGGCCTCACGCTGGCGCAGCGTGGCCTCACGATGGCCAAAGGTGATAGCCCACAGCAGCAGGCTCATCGGCCAGCGCGCGGCGCGGCCCTTTATCAGCATACCCATGCCGATGACCGGCAGCAGCGGCACCACCAGCACCAGATTGAGCGGCTGGCGGCGCAGCAGATAACGCATAAACGTGCCAAACATGTCCTGCTGATGCAGCGTGCCGTCCAGGTCAAAAAATACCACGCGGCGATGCGAACCCTTTGTCAAACCCGACTCCTTTTTCTAAACGCGGCGATACCTGCTCTACAGTGTAGCCAGCATCGCGCGCCGGGGCGAAAGCTGTCATTTTTAATTCCAGTGGCTACAATGCCATTTGAATAGTTTATTCTCTGCGTCGGCGCGATGTCATCTGACATTCCTGGCCAGACATTTCCTTCCGCGAGCGGCTAAGCTGTGTGCGGGACTATGGATTAAGGATCGGACATGAGTTCATTGCTGCGAATTCGCCAGCTCTACCCACGCCTGGCGCTGAACGAGCGTCGGCTGGCGGATTTTTTGCTGTCGCAGCCTGATCGGGCACGGCATCTGAGTTCACAAAAACTGGCGGAAGAGTCAGGCGTCAGCCAGTCGAGCGTGGTGAAGTTCGCCCAGAAACTGGGTTACAAAGGCTTTCCGGCGCTGAAGCTGGCGCTGAGTGAGTCGCTGGCCGACCGCGATGCCATCACCGTGCACAACCACATTCTGAGTGACGATCCGCTTAAAGTTGTCGGCGAAAAGCTGCTGACGGAAAAAATTTCGGCGATTCGCGCCACGCTGGATATCAACAGCGAAGAGAAACTCACGGAAACGCTGCAGCTGCTGAAGAACGCCAACCGCATTCTGCTGGTCGGCATTGGCGCCTCCGGGCTGGTTGCAAAAGATTTTTCGTGGAAGCTGATGAAGATTGGCATCAACGCCGTCGCCGAGCAGGACATGCACGCGCTGCTGGCCAGTGTTCAGGCGATGGCACCCGGCGATGTGCTGCTGGCAATCTCCTACACCGGCGAACGTCGCGAGATCAACCTCGCGGCGCAGGAAGCGGCGGCGATTGGCGCCGATGTGCTGGCGTTTACCGGCTTTACCCCGAATTCGCTGCAGCAGTGCGCCACGGTCTGCCTGTACACCGTCGCCGAGGAGCAGAGCACGCGCAGCGCGGCCATCTCCTCCACCAGCGCCCAGCTGGCGCTGACCGATTTGCTGTTTATGGCGCTGGTGCAGAACGATCCGGAACGCGCCTCCAGCCATATTCGTCACAGCGAGGAGCTGGTGAAAAAGCTGGTCTGATTGCCCCATGATCAGGGTATTCCCCACCCTGCCTTAGCCCGAAATTGATCATCGGGCGGGGCAATGCTTTTGTTGCCTGTCGTTATCCTTGTTTTGGCCCGATTAAACGCATTTTCAGCATCGGGCTTGCAGGATAATTTCCGATGTATATGATCAGGGCAAATTTACTCATCTCTCTCGTCATGCTGAAACTTATTTCCCGTTATGCAGGAATTGGCGTTATCAACACCGCGATTCACTGGACGGTGTTTGCGCTTATTCTCAAGCTGTTCGAGTCAGGCCAGGCTATTGCAAACTTTGGAGCATTCTGCATTGCGGTGACATTTTCCTTTTTTGCTAATGCCCGCTGGACCTTCTCTTCTGCAGCCACGCCCTTGCGTTACCTGCTTTATGTCAGCTTTATGGGAGGCATGGCGGCGCTGGTTGGCTGGATGGCCGACGCCTGCACGCTTTCCCCGGTGGTTACCCTGATACTCTTTTCCTTTATTAGCCTGGGTTGCGGCTTCATCTACTCTAATTACATCGTTTTCAGGGAAGTAAAATGAAATTGTCTCTCGTCGTGCCCGTCTTCAATGAAGAGGAAACCATTCCACTCTTTTATCAGGCGGTTCGTCATGAATTAGCCGGCTATCAGGTGGAAATTGTTTTTATCAATGACGGCAGTAGCGATGGCAGCGAAAACATCATCAATGCCCTGGCCATCTCGGATCCGCTGGTCATTGCGCTGTCATTTACCCGCAATTTCGGCAAAGAGCCCGCGTTGTTTGCCGGACTGGAGCATGCCACCGGCGACGCGGTTATCCCGATTGATGTTGATCTGCAGGATCCCATCGCCGTTATCCATCAACTGGTTGAACGCTGGCAAGCGGGTGCCGATGTGGTTCTGGCTAAACGGAAAGATCGCAGCGCCGATGGGCATGTCAAACGTAAAACAGCCGAGTGGTTTTATCACTTCCACAACCAAATCAGCTCGCCGAAAATAGAGGAAAACGTTGGCGATTTTCGTCTGCTGTCGCGCGAGACGGTAGAACATATAAAAAGCCTGCCGGAAAGGAATCTGTTCATGAAGGGCATTTTATCCTGGGTTGGCGGTAAAACAGCGATTGTGGAATATGATCGGGCTGAACGCGTCACAGGGGTGTCGAAATTTAATGGCTGGAAATTGTGGAATCTGGCATTAGAAGGATTAACCAGTTTTTCAACCTTCCCCTTACGCATCTGGAGTTACATCGGCGGTAGCGTCGCGTTACTCTCCTTTCTTTATGGATTCTGGATGATCATCGATAAACTGCTCTGGGGCAATCCGGTGGCGGGTTACCCTTCGTTGCTGGTTTCCATTCTGTTTTTGGGTGGAGTGCAACTTATCGGCATCGGTGTTCTGGGCGAATATATTGGCCGAATCTACATTGAGTCCAAACAAAGACCACGCTACGTAATTAAGAGCAGGAAATGAAAAAAACAGTTTTTGAGCGTCATCCCTCCGCCATGTATCTGATACTGGCCGTCGCTTTACTCATCGGTTATAGCCCGGTTTATTTATCAACATACGGATTTTCCGACGACTGGTTCTATTTATACGCATCCACTACCGATGCATTCAGTATTTTCAAATGGGATATCTTATCGGGCCGACCTTTTTATGGTGCTATCCGCTACTTCTTCGCTTTCCTGATCGATGACGTGCAGGATTTGACATATCTCAGGGTGCTTTCTTTATTCAGTCTGATTTTACTGGGTGGTTACATCATCCGTTTCCTTGAGCGTCGCAGCATTTTTGCCAGCGCGGTCCAGCGTCTGACGTTTGCCACGTTGATTTGTTTGCTGCCCTCATTTCAGGTTTTTGTCGGCTGGACAGTCTGCTTTCCTTATGTCCTGTCCGTGCTGCTGGCGGGCATCAGTTATTCAACGCTGGCGGAAAACAAAGGCCTGGGCCGGGTGCTACTGTCGGCTATTTGCCTGACGCTTTCCTTTGCGATTTACCAACCCGCAGCCATGAGCTTTTTATTCTTTGCCCTGCTCGATCTGGGCATGACCCGGAATAATTATCAGCGCAGCGCGGTGATCAAGCTGATGTTGATGCTGGGATTTGGCATGGTGATGGCACTGGTACTGGCGAAAGTTCTGCCGCTCGTGCTGTTCAATGAAGTACTGGCCAGAACCAATATCACCTTAGCGCCGCTGAAAAAAATCACCTGGTTTATCGCTGAGCCGCTCAGAAATGCGCTGTGCAACTTTGATACCGGGCGCTCGATTGTCAGCATTATCATCTCCTGCTCCCTGATCATCGTGGGCATTGTGAAGGCACCCGATTTCAAACCGCGTAAAGCTTTTCTGTTCCTGTTTTTCCTGGTCGCGGCGGGCATTCCTAATCTTTTGGTGAGTGAAGACTGGGCAGCCTATCGCACGGTTATCGCGCTGTCGTTAATCACTACCTCAGCCTTCATTGCTGGCTTATTCGTGATCTTTAATAAGCTGAAGATAACCACGTCTGCCAGTATCGTTTGCCTCGTTATTGCAGTGCTCTCATGCATGCTGAATATTCAGAAGGGCTTTTCTACGCCTCAGCAGCGCGAGTATCAGTTGTTAAGCAGCGCAATCACCGGGAACGTGCCTGCAGAATATTCTGGCCAGCTTTATTATCGTATCGATAGCGACAACTTACCTGCTGTCGCAAAATCCAAAAAATACGATGAGTTCGGTTCGCTTTCGCTGGGTATGCCATGGACCTTTGCCGGTATGGCCGACGCGATTAAAAAAGAGCACGCGATGAAGTTTTCTTTGCCAAAGGCGCCCGTTATCTACGGCAGCGATCAATGTCCAGGTAATTGTCTGACGCTGGATGCCACCCACGTGCTGGCACCGGTAAAATAAAGGCCAGCGCCGCCACTATTTCGCTTACCACGCAACGGCTCTGCTTACCGTTGCGTGGTTTACTGGCTATGGCGCGACATCAGATCGGCTGGCGGCTGAATACTACGCTAAGTCATTTTTTGAACGCCACCCGGCGTGATAATATGCGTGCCGCTCAGGGGATCGCCCCGCTGGTTTGCGCCTGCATCGATTGAAAAATCACACTGCAAAGCGCTATTTCAGCAGGCGTTTTACGCCGAAGAGCGGAACTAACCATGAAACATGCAATGAAAACAAGCAACTGATGAGCTTATGCCATGGCACTGATAATTACTGAGCGCTGCATTAACTGCGACATGTGCGAGCCTGAGTGCCCGAACCAGGCGATTAGCATGGGTGAATCGATCTATCAGATCGACGCTGACCGCTGCACCGAGTGCGTGGGTCATTATGATGAGCCGACCTGTCAGAGCGTCTGCCCGATTGATAACACTATTCTTTCAGACCCACAGCACGTGGAAAGTCGCGACGCGCTGTGGGAGAAATTTGTAATGCTGCACGCTTAATCTTCGATAATCACCGTAGCGCAGGCATAGTGTCGCTCGTCGGCCAGCGTGACGTGCACATGCTGCACGCCCAGCTGGCTGGCAATCACTTTGGCCTGTTCAAAGAAGCGCAGGCCAGGCTTCCCCAGCGCATCGTTGTACACTTCAAACTGATTGAACGCTAAGCCGCCGCGAATGCCGGTGCCGAAGGCTTTTGCCGCCGCCTCTTTCACCGCAAAACGTTTGGCCAGGAAGCGCACCGGCTGCTGATGCGCCTGATACTGCTGCCACTCAGCTTCGCTCAGCACGCGGCGCGCCAAACGATCGCCAGAGCGTTCAATCACGCCGGCGATACGCTCGATCTCGACGATATCGCTGCCCAGCCCCAGGATGGCCATTAGCGGCGCGCTTCCCGCATCAGCGCTTTCATGTCGCTAACCGCCGCTGCGAGACCGCTGAACAGCGCACGACCGATAATCGCGTGACCAATGTTCAGCTCATGCATTTCCGGCAGCGCAGCAATCGGCTGGACGTTGTGATACGTCAGACCGTGGCCAGCATTGACCTTCAGACCGCGGCTGGCGGCAAAGGTCGCAGCGCTGGCGATACGCGCCAGTTCGGCTTCGCGTGCCAGCCCTTCCGGTGCTTCAGCATAGGCGCCAGTGTGGATTTCAATGTAAGGCGCACCGCTGGCGACCGCCGCTTCAATCTGGCGCTGATCGGCATCAATAAACAGCGACACCAGAATGCCCGCCTCGCTCAGCTGTTTGACTGCCGCGTTGACCTTGTCCTGCTGACCGGCCACATCAAGGCCGCCTTCGGTGGTCACTTCCTGGCGCTTTTCCGGCACCAGGCAGACAAAATGCGGTTTGATGTCGCAGGCGATGCCCACCATTTCGTCGGTGACCGCCATCTCAAGATTCATGCGGGTATGAATGGTGTCGCGCAGGATCCGCACGTCGCGGTCAGTGATATGACGGCGGTCTTCACGCAGGTGCACGGTAATGCCGTCTGCGCCCGCCTGCTCCGCGACAAACGCAGCCTGTACCGGATCGGGATAGTTTGTGCCACGCGCGTTACGTACGGTGGCGATGTGATCGATGTTGACCCCTAACAGCAACTCAGCCATGACAATCCTTAAATGTGTTCAGTATGTTTGCAGTGTAACGCGCGGAGCCTGTCAGGTGCATCACCCGCGCTCGTCGTTTGCCACGTTCGGTCGTTTTTTCGGCACAAACTGACGGAACAGCTCCTGACTCTTCAGCGGCTTACCGCCCAGATAAGGTTTCAGCGCCATGCGCGTGAAGCGTTTGGCGGCACGCAGCGTGTCGGCGTCGGGAAATTCGCGCTCCCACAGCGCGCGCAGCTGGCGGCCGGTGAAACTGCGCTGATTGACCACCAGACTGGCGATAAAACCTTTCTCTTCGCGATAGCTGTAGGTCATGCTGTCGTCGACCGCCTCGCCG
Organism: Pantoea sp. VS1; assembly: GCF_002207995.1. NCBI lineage: Bacteria > Pseudomonadati > Pseudomonadota > Gammaproteobacteria > Enterobacterales > Erwiniaceae > Pantoea > Pantoea sp. VS1. The sequence continues at coordinate 25,633 of NZ_NHZE01000108.1, read as the reverse complement.
CTGCCGGCGCAGTGCAGAAAGTCGACGCCGTAGCCCAGATGGCCCAGCAGTGCCAGCTCAAAACGGCGCAGCGCTGGCTCGGGCGAACCGTTGGCCGCCGCCAGCGTCTGGATACAGGAGAGATAATCGAAGAACAGTTCGGAGAAGGGAATTTCCTGCTCCAGCACCCGCGACAGCAGCTCGTTAACATACAGGCCACAGTAGAGCGTGATGCCGCTGAGCGGCAGCGCCAGCGACACCGCTTCGGCGTTACGCAGGGTTTTGACTTCGCCACGGCCGCCCCAGCGCACCAGTAGCGGTGTAAAGGGTTGCAGTGCGCCTTTAAGCTGGGAACGGCGCGAGCGTGCGCCCTTGGCAAGGACGCGGACGCGTCCCTGACTTTCGCTGAACAGATCGAGCAGCAGGCTGGTTTCGCTGTAAGGGCGACTATGCAGCACAAAGGCGCGTTGCCAGCCTTCCATCAATTAGTCGTCTGTATAACCCAGGCTGCGCAGCGCACGTTCGTCGTCCGCCCAGCCCGATTTCACTTTAACCCACAGCTCGAGATGGACTTTCGCCTCGAACATCTCTTCCATGTCTTTACGCGCTTCGATACCGATGGTTTTGATTTTGGCACCTTTGTTGCCAATCACCATCTTCTTCTGCCCTTCGCGCTCGACCAGAATTAAACCGTTGATGTCATAGCCGCCGCGCTCGTTAGAGACGAACTGCTCGATCTCCACGGTAACCGAATACGGTAACTCTGCGCCGAGGAAGCGCATCAGTTTTTCACGGATGATTTCGGAGGCCATGAAACGCTGCGAGCGATCGGTGATGTAGTCTTCCGGGAAGTGGTGATCCGACAGCGGCAGGCGCTTGCGGGCAATCTCCGCAATCGCATCCACGTTTTTACCGGTTTCCGCGGAGATCGGCACGATCTCGAGGAAGTTCATCTGCTGGCTGAGGAACTGCAGGTGCGGCAGCAGGATGCTTTTATCCTGGATGTTGTCGACTTTGTTTACCGCCAGCACCACCGGCACTTTGCCGTCACGCAGCTTGTTCAGCACCATCTCATCGTCAGGTGTCCAGCGCGTGCCTTCCACCACAAAAATTACCAGCTCAACGTCACCGATGGAGCTGCTGGCAGCACGGTTCATCAGGCGGTTTATCGCCCGCTTCTCTTCCATGTGCAGGCCGGGTGTATCCACGTAGATCGCCTGATAAGCGCCTTCGGTATGAATACCCATGATGCGGTGGCGCGTGGTTTGCGGCTTGCGCGAGGTGATCGACACCTTCTGCCCCAGCAGCTGGTTCAGTAAGGTGGATTTGCCGACGTTAGGCCGGCCGACAATCGCGATAAAGCCGCTGTATGTTTCGAGTTCGCTCATTCGGGTCCTGATTGGGCAGCCTCACTGCTGAGGCTGCGAAATGACAATTTATTCGAGGCCGAGCTTGATTAACGCCTGTTCGGCGGCGGCCTGCTCTGCTTTACGGCGGCTGGAGCCCACGCCCACTACCGGTTCAGCCATCCCACTCACCTGACAGTGAATGGTGAATTCCTGATCGTGCGCTTCGCCACGCACCTGTACCACCAGATAAGACGGCAGCGGCAGATGACGGCCCTGCAGATACTCCTGCAGGCGCGTTTTCGGATCTTTTTGCTTATCGCCCGGGCTGATTTGCTCAAGGCGATTCTGGTACCAGTCGAGAATCAGCTTCTCGACCGTCTGAATGTTGCTATCGAGGAAGATGCCACCGATCAGCGCTTCCACGGTATCCGCGAGGATGGATTCCCGGCGGAACCCGCCGCTTTTCAGCTCGCCCGGCCCCAGACGCAGACATTCGCCCAGCTCAAACTCGCGCGCCATTTCGGCCAGCGTGTTGCCGCGTACCAGCGTGGCACGCATGCGGCTCATGTCGCCTTCGTCCACGCGCGGGAAGCGGTGATACAGCGCGTTGGCAATCACATAGCTGAGGATAGAATCGCCAAGAAATTCAAGACGCTCGTTATGTTTGCTGCTGGCGCTGCGGTGAGTCAGAGCCTGCTGCAGTAATTCCGGATGAGTAAAAGTGTAGCCCAGTTTGCGCTGCAGCTTGTTAATGAGGATGGGGTTCATGCGATTCCAGTTGTTCTGTGCGTCTGTGACTCTGCATACCAAACAGGGCTGAAGGTCCAGCACGTTCTGTTTGGTGTGCAGTGGCTCCCTGACTCGCAGGAAGCCAACCGTTTTTAAATCAGTGAATACCGCCAATGCGACTCAGTCGCACGCCGGTTGGCCACTGTCCTTCCTGTTTCTCAAAGCTCATCCAGATAGCAACCGCTTTGCCGACCAGATTCTTCTCGGGCACAAAGCCCCAGTAGCGGCTGTCGGCGCTGTTATCACGGTTATCGCCCATCATGAAGTATTGCCCCTGCGGCACAATCCACGTGGCCTGCGGCTGACCCGGCTGCTGATAATACATGCTCGCCTGGCTCTGCGCTTCGTTCACCAGCAGGATATCGTGCGTGACATTGCCCAGCGTCTCTTTGCGCGTGCCAAGACGCAGGCCGCCCCGCAGCGTTTCGCCCTGCGGCACCTGGTAGAAACCGTTGCCGGTTTCGTTACCATCAAAGCCGCTGAAGGTCTGGATGAAATCGCTCGGCTCAATGTTGGTATAGGTCACTGGCAGCGCCGTGTCACACTTGCCCGTGCCGCAGCCTGGGTTAATAGTCAGGGTTTTGCTGTAAGGATCAAACACCACTTTGTCGCCCGGCAGACCGATCACGCGCTTGATGTAATCCACGCTCGGATCCTTCGGGTATTTGAACACCGCGACATCTCCGCGCTGCGGGTGGCCGGTCGGGATCAGCGTGGTTTGCGTGATCGGATCTTTGATGCCGTAAGCAAATTTCTCCACCAGGATGAAGTCGCCAATCAGCAGCGTCGGCATCATCGAGCCAGAAGGAATCTGAAACGGTTCGAAGATAAACGAGCGCACGATCAGTACCACCGCCAGCACCGGGAACACCGACGCTGCGGTTTCAACCCAGCCCGGCTGCGCGGCCACTTTGGCCAGCGTTTTGCTGTCGAGCGAATTACCTGCCTGAGCCTGTGCCGCCGCCTGCTTTGCCCGGCGCGCCGGGGCCCACTTAAAGCGATCGATACACCAGATGATGCCGGTTAACAGAGTGGCAATCACCAGAATCAGGGCGAACATGTTAGCCATTAAAGTTCCTTATTTGCTGTCTTTACCGACATGCAGAATGGCAAGGAATGCTTCCTGCGGCAGCTCAACGTTGCCGACCTGCTTCATTCGCTTCTTACCTTCTTTCTGCTTCTGCAACAGCTTTTTCTTACGGCTGACGTCACCGCCATAGCATTTCGCCAGGACGTTTTTACGCAGCTGCTTCACTGTTGAGCGAGCGATAATGTGGTTGCCGATTGCTGCCTGAATCGCAATATCGAACTGCTGGCGCGGGATCAGATCTTTCATCTTCTCCACCAGCTCGCGGCCACGATACTGGGAGTTATCACGGTGCGTAATCAGCGCCAGCGCATCAACGCGTTCTGAGTTAATCAGGACGTCGACGCGCACCATGTCAGAGGTCTGGAAACGTTTGAAGTTATAGTCCAGCGACGCATAGCCGCGCGACGTTGATTTCAGACGGTCGAAGAAGTCGAGTACCACTTCCGCCATCGGAATCTCATAGGTCAGCGCAACCTGTTTGCCGTGGTAAACCATGTTAGTCTGCACTCCGCGTTTTTCGATACACAGCGTAATGACGTTGCCCAGAAACTCCTGCGGCAGCAGCATATGACACTCAGCGATCGGTTCGCGCAGTTCAGCAATATTATTCAGCGGCGGCAGCTTCGATGGGCTGTCGACGTACACCACTTCTCCGTCAGTGGTTTCCACTTCGTACACAACCGTTGGCGCGGTGGTGATCAGGTCGAGATCGTATTCACGCTCCAGACGCTCCTGGATGATCTCCATGTGCAGCAGGCCGAGGAAGCCACAGCGGAAGCCAAAGCCCAGCGCGGTGGAGCTCTCTGGCTCATAGAACAGCGAGGCGTCGTTCAAACTCAGCTTGCCTAATGCATCACGGAAAGCTTCGTAGTCATCGGAGCTTACCGGGAACAGACCGGCATACACCTGCGGCTTCACTTTTTTGAAGCCCGGCAGTGCTTTATCCGCTGGATTGCGCTGCAGCGTCAGGGTATCGCCCACCGGCGCGCCGAGGATGTCTTTGATGGCGCACACCAGCCAGCCTACCTCGCCACACTTCAGCTCGGTACGGTCAATTTGTTTTGGCGTGAAAATGCCGAGACGGTCAGCGTTGTACACCTGGCCGGTACTCATTACCTTCACTTTGTCACCTTTGCGCAGCGTGCCGTTCTTAATACGGATCAGCGACACCACACCGAGGTAGTTATCAAACCAGGAATCGATGATCAGCGCCTGCAGCGGGCCTTCCGCATCACCTTCCGGCGGCGGAATATCCCGCACCAGACGTTCCAGCACATCCGGTACGCCGACGCCGGTTTTCGCCGAGCAACGCACCGCATCCGCGGCGTCAATGCCGACGATATCTTCAATCTCTTCCGCCACGCGCTCCGGGTCGGCCGCAGGCAGGTCGATCTTGTTCAGTACCGGTACCACTTCCAGATCCATTTCCATGGCGGTGTAGCAGTTCGCCAGGGTCTGCGCTTCAACGCCCTGACCTGCATCAACCACCAGCAATGCCCCTTCACAGGCCGCCAGCGAGCGGGAAACTTCATAAGAGAAGTCAACATGGCCTGGGGTGTCGATAAAATTGAGCTGGTAAGTTTCACCGTTTGGCGCGTGGTAATCGAGCGTAACGCTCTGCGCTTTAATGGTGATGCCGCGCTCGCGCTCCAGATCCATCGAATCCAGAACCTGCGCCGCCATCTCACGATCGCTCAGGCCACCGCAAATCTGAATCAAACGGTCAGAGAGCGTTGATTTGCCGTGGTCAATGTGAGCGATAATGGAGAAATTTCGTATGTGCTTCATTTATATGAATATCTTCACGTAGAAAATCAGTTGAAAACGTGAGCACAGACACATTCAGGCAAGTGAGCTTTACCCGGAACCCTGTCAGCCTCATTAATGACGACGCATATTACACTGTTAACGCCGCGCGTTAAAGAATGGAACTGTGGGGAATCGCAACAGAATTCAGCGATTAAGACGAAATGAAAAGGCCGCGCAATACGCGGCCTGAACGGGGATCAACTGTGGTTTTCCACCCGTAGCGCATCAGGCGGGAGCGCAACGCTGAGAATCACCGGCTGGAACGCTTCGCGACCGCCAAACCGGCTGGAAACCCCTTTGGCAACAATAAAGCCGCCAACGCCACCCAGCAGCGCACCGCAGGCCGCCGCCAGATCGCTGTGGAACAGCATCTGGAACAGGCCCGCGACCAGGAACAGACCAAACAGTGGCGTCATATACACCAGCAACGCAGAACCGAGCAGGCTGCTTTCGCGAATGCCCAGCTCAATGCGCTGGCCCGGCTGTAGCGGCTCCGCACTGGCGATGGTCATCACATGGGCGTTTTTCGGTCCCAGCTGGTTGAGCGCATGGCTGCCGCAGCCTTTGCGCGCTGAACAACTGTTACAGGAGGTTTTCGCTTCTGAATGCAGAGTAGCGACGCCCTCTTTCCATGCCACTACGGTGGCCCATTCTCTCATCATTTTGTCGCACCTGAATCTATACTGTCCGCGATACGTTTGGCGGTGGTCGGCGGCAATTCGCCCACCACGGTAATTTCACGATTATCGCGCACTTCGGTCTGCACCGTACGACGCCCAGTGCGCAATGACTGTGGCGAACTGCTTTTATCGGCAGGCGTGATGTTAATAGCGAAGCTGAACAGGCCATCGCTGTACAGACGGGATTCTACGGTTTTGTTCATCGCCGGAATATCACGCCGGCTTTGCGAAATCAGCTTCATACCGGCCGGCAGCCAGCCAGGTTGCCAGCTGAGCTGCACTTTGTCGCCCGCCGGTAACGACAGCGACGGCGGCAGATTGGCTTTTTCCAGCCCCTGCATCAGATTGCGTACGCCTTCATCGACGGCAAAACTGATGACGCGGAACTGCTCCAGCGTCTCACCGTCGCGATCCAGCAAATCAATCCGCAGCGGCAACTTGGTATCGACGTCCAGCCACACCACGTAGCTGTAACGCGTGCCGTCACGCGACACGATGCGCACCACTTCGCACATCTGATCGGCCATGCGGGAACGCCCTACCGGAATAAAATCGTAGGCATCGCCGAGGCGCGAGAAGTCAGCAAACATCAGCGCCGGCAGCGCATCAATAATGTGGTTGCCCGGCAGTGAGAACGGATCGAGACCCGGTTCGAAATAGCTGATGTCGTTGCCGCGCTGGATCACCTCACGGCGCGGTCCGTCCATCTGTAACAGCTGAGCGAACACACGATTGTCGATGACCGCATGGCGGTAACGCAGGGATTCAATGCCCAGACGTGAGACATTGATATAGGCGAATTCGTAGTTGAGGTTCTGGCTGGCCTGCTCCATCTGCTGTAACAACGCCCCGGACGCAGATGTCTGCGCCGGGGCGGTAGATGACCAAAGCAGGCTGCCTGCCAGCAGGCTAACGGCACACCAAAGCTGCTTCATTACTGCTGTTGAGTTCCTAACGACTGAGTTCCGGGAACGTTAGCCTGCGCCTGTTGCGGCGCATTGCTTTCAAACTGCACCTGATCGGCATGCAGACGGCGTTGCAGTTCGTAATCCTGCAGCATGGCATTCACGCGGCGACGCTGCTCCTGCACCTGCTGATTTGAGCTGTTGGTGTCAAAAGCATCAGACGGCACGCCCAGGCTGACCGGTGACGCTTTACCCATCATCGGTAAGGTATTAAAGGCTGGCGCATCCGACGTTTCCGTCGCACTACCCGCTGGTGAGCTGTTGTAGTGCTGCACACCGACGATCACCGCCAGCGACACACAGGCCGCCACACCGATCTGCGTGACCTGAGCAACCCAACCGCCACCGCGACGCCAGAACGGCATTTTCTGCCAGCGCGACGGCTCCGGCTGTGCTTCCGGGATCAACGAAGTCACTTTGCGCACCGGCTCGTTTTCGATGGCGGCAGCAACGCGTGCGGAGATATCAAAATGCAGCACTTCGCCCACATCGCCCCGCAGGGTGTCGCGGATCAGATGGTAGCTCTCCCAGCTTTTTTGTAGATCTGCATCCTTCGATAACGACGCCAGCAGCTCGTTATCTAAAGTTTCACCATCCATTAAAGCGGAAAGTTTTTCTTTCTGCATGTTTTGGTACCCTTCCAGTAGCCGTTATCACTGACGTTGGATAAGCGGTTGAACTTTATTATCAATGGCTTCCCGGGCCCGGAAGATACGTGAACGTACGGTACCTACCGGACAATCCATGATGGCGGCGATCTCTTCGTAACTCAGACCATCCAGTTCCCGCAGGGTGATGGCCATACGCAGATCTTCAGGCAACGCCTCAATCGTCCGAAAAACAATTTGTTTCAGTTCGTCTGACAACATTAAGTTCTCAGGGTTCGAAATTTCTTTTAGCGCACCCGCACTTTCGAAATTTTCCGCGTCAATCGCGTCCACATCGCTGGACGGCGGCCGGCGCCCCTGAGCCACCAGATAATTCTTCGCGGTGTTGACCGCAATGCGGTACAGCCACGTGTAAAAGGCGCTATCACCCCGGAACGACTCCAGTGCGCGATACGCTTTAATGAAAGATTCCTGAACCACATCAGGCACATCGCCTGACGGGACATAACGTGAAACCAGGCTCGCCACTTTATGCTGGTATCGGATCACCAGTAAATTAAATGACTTTTGATCTCCTTTCTGAACCCGCTCAACGAGAACCTGATCCGTTAACTGCTCGCTCATCCGAGGTAATGTCTCCCCAAATCTCTTTTATGCGTAAGTGAACTGCCAGCACATCTCATTTATTGTGAGCAAGCATGCGCTTAGAGTCCCGTTCTGGCCTGAAGTTCACCACGACCTGATATTTTCTGTACCGGTGCCCTGACATCGTTGTTGTTGATGGTCTTTCAGTGTAGCGACTTACCGCACTGGTGGTGTCGTTGGCGGCACCGATAATCGCTGGCAGAGTACCCTATGACGCCGCATTTTTCACCTTTATTCCCTGAATTTTCAGCGTGTTTGGTATAAAAAACACTAATCGCTTATTTTCAGACATAACTTACTGAAATCGCATTACAATCTGATTATTGCGTCGAATTTCCCCGCGTTTTTTGTTCAAAATACTTCACACCAGCGGCGTCCGGGCTTATGCTCGGGGGACCTTTTGTTTAGTAAATTAAACATCATGAACCCCATTCCCGATCATAGCTGTGATGTACTGATTGTTGGCAGCGGCGCGGCCGGTTTATCTCTGGCGCTGCGGCTGGCACCGCATTATCAGGTAACGGTGCTGAGTAAAGCGCAGATTAGCGAAGGCTCCACGCTGTATGCACAGGGCGGGATTGCGGCGGTGTTTGATGAAAACGACAGCATTGAATCGCACGTCGAAGATACGCTGATTGCCGGTGCAGGCCTGTGCGATCGCGAGACGGTGAATTTTATCGCCAGCAATGCGCGCCCGTGCGTACAGTGGCTGATCGATAGCGGCGTGGCGTTTGATCGCGAGCCACAGGATAACGGCAATGCGCGCTATCACCTGACGCGCGAAGGCGGTCACAGCCATCGCCGTATCTTACACAGCGCCGACGCCACCGGGCGCGCGGTCGAAACCACGCTGGTCAGCCAGGCGCTCAGCCATCCCAATATTCGCGTTATTGAACGTGCCAACGCGGTGGATTTAATCCTCTCCGATAAAATTGGCCTGCCCGGAACGCGGCGCGTGGTGGGCGCATGGATCTGGAATCGCAATCGCGAACAGGTTGAAACCTGCCGCGCCCGCAGCGTGGTGCTGGCCACCGGCGGTGCGGCGAAGGTATATCAGTACACCACCAATCCGGATGTCGCTTCCGGCGACGGCATCGCGATGGCGTGGCGCGCCGGCTGCCGGGTGGCCAATCTGGAGTTCAATCAGTTTCACCCTACCTGCCTGTTTCATCCGCAGGCGCAAAACTTTTTGCTGACCGAAGCGCTGCGCGGCGAAGGTGCCTGGCTATTGCGCCCGGACGGTTCGCGCTTTATGCCGGATTTCGATGCGCGTGCCGAACTGGCACCGCGCGATATCGTGGCACGCGCGATCGATCACGAAATGAAGCGCCTGGGCGTCGACTGCATGTATCTCGACATCAGCCATCAGCCGGCCAGCTTTGTGCGTGCCCACTTTCCGATGATCTATGACAAGCTGCTGACGTTTGGCCTCGATCTGACACAGCAGCCGATTCCGATTGTGCCCGCCGCGCATTACACCTGCGGCGGCGTGATGGTGGATCAGCATGGTCGCACCGACGTCGACGGGCTGTATGCGATTGGTGAGGTCAGCTACACCGGCCTGCACGGCGCTAACCGCATGGCATCAAACTCGCTGCTGGAGTGTCTGGTGTATGGCTGGTCGGCGGCCGAAGATATTGTGCGCCGTCTGCCGCAGATGCGCGCCGTCGATCACCTGCCGGCGTGGGATGAAAGCCGCGTCGACGATGCCGATGAACGGGTGGTGATTCAGCACAACTGGCATGAGCTGCGGCTGTTAATGTGGGACTATATGGGCATCGTGCGTACCACCAAGCGGCTGGAGCGCGCCCTGCGCCGCATTACGCTGCTACAGCAGGAGATAGATGAATACTATGCGCATTTTCGCCTCTCCAACAATCTGCTGGAGCTGCGCAATCTGGTACAGGTGGCAGAGCTAATGGTGCGCTGTGCGCTGGCGCGCAAAGAGAGCCGCGGGCTGCACTTCACCCGCGACTATCCGCATACGCTGCCCGAGGCACAGCCTACCGTGCTGCAGCCGGTAGCCTAGCGGAACAGATAGAAATCGGTTACCAGGCTCAGCCAGTCCGCCGAATAGCTTTTATCTTCATCACGAATGGCGAGACGCTCCTGCACGAGTTCGCCTGCGGCAGGCGAAAAGCCCAGCACCAGCCGGTTCGGTGGTCGCTGCGCGTAAGGTGCTACATCATAGCGATAACGCAGATGCCAGCCTTCGGCGCGCGCCAGTGCAATCAGTTTTTCGCCGGCATCCGCGGGCAGCACCACGCAAAACAGCCCCTCTTCTTCAATCAGCTGTGCCGCACAGCGCAGCAGGGTGGGATGATCAAGCGTTGCCGTGCTGCGCGCGGTATCGCGCTCGACGCTGGCCGAGGCCATGCCCGGGGTGAAAAACGGCGGATTACTGACAATCAGCGAGTAGCGTTTTTCTGCCTGCTCACTCCAGCTGACGATGTCCTGCGCATGCACCGCGATGCGATGCGCCCACGGCGACGCGGCGACGTTCTCCTGCGCCTGCGCGGCGGCGCTGCGCTCCAGTTCGACGGCATCAATACTGACGTCATCCGCCGTGCGCTGCGCCAGCATCAGCGCAATCAGGCCGCTGCCGCAGCCAATATCCAGTATGCGCCGTACGCCTGCCACCGGCGCCCAGGCCCCGAGCAGCACCCCATCGGTGCCGACCTTCATGGCACAGCGATCGTGCGCGACAAAAAATTGCTTAAACGTGAATCCATCTTTTCTTAACATCGCCCGCGCTGGCGGTTGCGGCTGAGACATGCTTAACGACCATTGAATTTGCTCCTGCCGGAAGTGTAACGTGGTCGCGAAGTGAATTCACCTTCACCTGTGCAACACAAACAGATGAAGATTGTGGCTGAACTGTCTATAATCAGCGCCCCAAACTGAGGTAGACCATGACCGTAACCACATTCTCCGAACTCGAACTCGACGAAAGCCTGCTGGAAGCCCTGCAGGATAAAGGCTTCACGCGCCCGACTGCCATTCAGGCTGAGGCCATTCCTGCCGCGCTGGAAGGCCGTGACGTTCTGGGTTCGGCACCAACCGGAACGGGGAAAACCGCAGCCTACCTGCTGCCCGCTTTACAGCACCTGCTCGATTTCCCGCGTAAAAAATCAGGGCCGCCGCGCATTCTGATCCTCACGCCGACGCGTGAACTGGCGATGCAGGTTGCCGACCAGGCGCGCGAGCTGGCCAAACATACCCATCTCGATATCGCCACCATCACCGGCGGCGTGGCCTATATGAACCACGCGGAAGTGTTCAGTGAAAATCAGGACATCGTGGTCGCGACCACCGGCCGTCTGCTGCAGTACATCAAAGAAGAGAACTTTGACTGCCGCGCGGTAGAAACGCTGATTCTGGACGAAGCCGACCGCATGCTGGACATGGGTTTTGCGCAGGATATCGAGACCATTGCCGGTGAAACGCGCTGGCGCAAACAAACGCTGCTGTTCTCAGCCACGCTGGAAGGCGACAACATCAAAGATTTCGCCGAGCGCCTGCTGAACGATCCGGTAGCGATTGAAGCCGATCCAAGCAAAAGCGAGCGCAAAAAGATTCAGCAGTGGTATTACCGCGCCGACAATCTTGAGCACAAAACCAAACTGCTGGTGCATCTGCTGAAGCAGCCGGAAGTAAAGCGCGCCATCGTGTTCGTGCGTAAACGTGAGCGCCTGCATGAGCTGGTGACCTGGATGCACGAAGCCGGCCTGCGCAGCAGCTACCTCGAAGGCGAAATGGTGCAGGCTAACCGTAACGAAGCGATCAAACGCCTGAATGACGGTCGCGTTAACGTGCTGGTTGCGACCGATGTCGCCGCGCGCGGTATCGACATTGATAACGTCACCCACGTCATCAACTATGACTTACCGCGCACCGCCGATGTCTATCTGCACCGCATTGGCCGTACCGGCCGCGCCGGACGTAAAGGTACCGCGATCTCGCTGGTTGAGGCACATGACCATCCGCTGCTGGGTAAAATCAGCCGCTACGTCAACGAGCCACTGAAATCGCGCGTAATCGATGAGCTGCGTCCGGAAACGCGTGCACCGAGTGCTAAAGTCACCGGTAAACCGTCTAAAAAGGCGCTTGAGAAACGCAAAGAGAAGAAAGCGAAAGAAGAAGAGAAACCGCGCGTGAAGAAACGTCACCGCGATACTAAAAATATCGGTAAACGCCGTAAGCCAAGCGGCAGCAGCACACCGGAGAGCGGTGCGGAATAAAACAGCATCGCGGCAATTAAATCGCCTCCCTGAGGCGATTTTTTGCTTTCTGGTCTGCTGAAATCGCACTTTCGCGGCGTAAAATCTCTCAACCTGCCCTCTTCTCTCTTCAGGAAATAAAAAAAGCCGCGCCAGTAAGCACCGGCGCGGCCTGTATTGCTGTGTGCGTTTTCGTCAGCCGATCAATTACAGGCTTTCGGTAAAAGTACGGGTGATAACGTCACGCTGCTGTTCTGGCGTCAGCGCGTTAAAGCGCACCGCATAGCCCGACACGCGAATGGTCAGCTGCGGATATTTTTCCGGATGCTTCACCGCATCTTCCAGCGTTTCACGGCGCAGCACGTTAACGTTGAGGTGCTGACCGCCTTCAACGCGCACCTGCGGTTTCTGCTCCAGTGGAATTTCACGGTAAGCAATCTCGCCAAGGTCGCTGACTGCAACGACCTGATCTTCCGTGAAATCACCTTTTGCGCACAGGCAGCGGGCTTCGGCTTTCTCATTGTCCAGCAGCCAGAACGAATTCAGCAGCTGTGGATTTTGTGCCTGAGTAATTTGAATACCGGTAATCATAGAGGCCTCCAGGGCTTAGCGCTGCGGCAGGAGCACAGCGCGGTTCTTCGGGTTATGTGATGCTCTGGTATATCACCGCGCTGAACGGCTCGTTTTGACCTGTATCAATTTCGTCCGGCCAGGATTTTTGCCTCTACTCTAATAAATTGATTTATAACAACTTTTGTCATTAACTTTTTCTGCAATTGTTCAACTTATTTTTACCCTTCTGCTGCCCCGCCGGACACGCTAAGCTAAAGGCATCAATTTGCAGGGAGTCAATGATGGCTGAGAAGCTGACCTGGCACGATGTGCTGGCTGAAGAGAAAGAAAAACCTTACTTCGTGGAAACGCTAAAAGCGGTAGCCGAAGAGCGAGCAGCGGGCGTGACGGTCTATCCGCCGCAAAAGGACGTCTTCAACGCGTTCCGTCTCACCGAACTGGGCGATATTAAAGTGGTGATCCTCGGCCAGGATCCGTACCACGGCCCGAATCAGGCGCATGGCCTGGCGTTCTCGGTATTGCCGGGCGTGGCCATTCCGCCGTCGCTGCTGAATATGTACAAAGAGCTGGAACAGGACATTCCTGGCTTTCAGCGCCCGCAGCACGGCTTTCTTGAAAGCTGGGCGAAACAGGGTGTGCTGCTGCTGAATACGGTGTTAACCGTGGAAGCCGGCAAAGCGCATTCGCACGCGCGTTTCGGCTGGGAAACCTTCACCGACAACGTGATCAGCGCCATCAACACCCATCGCGAAGGGGTGATTTTCCTGCTGTGGGGATCGCACGCACAGAAGAAAGGCAGCATCATTGATGCGCAGCGTCATCACGTATTGAAAGCACCGCATCCTTCGCCGCTATCGGCGCATCGCGGCTTTTTTGGCTGTCAGCATTTTTCCAAAGCCAATGCGCTGCTGAGCCAGGCCGGCCAGACGCCCATTGACTGGAAGCCGGTGCTGCCCTGAAAACACAAACGGCCGCATCAGCGGCCGTTGTTGCACGGGAGCGGCTTAGCCTTTGGCTTTCGATACCGCAACCATTGCCGGACGCAGCAGGCGACCGTTGAGGGTGTAACCGCGCTGCATCACCATCAGCACGTGGTTTGGCGCCACTTCTTCAGACTCCATCATCGACATCGCCTGATGCACGTCCGGGTTGAACGGCACATTAGTTTCGCCCACCACTTCCACGCCGAACTTGCGCACCGCACCCAGCAGTGATTTCAGCGTCAGCTCGATGCCTTCAATCATCGAAGCCAGCTCGGTATTCTCTTTATCCGCCACTTCCAGCGCGCGCTCCAGGCTATCAATCACCGGCAGCAGTTCGTTGGCAAACTTTTCCAGCGCAAACTTGTGCGCTTTTTCCACGTCCATTTCGGCGCGGCGACGGATATTTTCAATCTCAGCCTGCGCGCGCAGCTGGGCGTCACGCACGCCACCCTGCGCCTGCGCTAATTCCGCTTCCAGCTGGGCGATACGCTCATCACGCGGATCCACCTCAGTTGCTGTCTCCGCTTCCGGCTGCTGTTGTTCCTGTTGAATTTCGTCTGAGACTTGCTCGTTTGGGGTGTTCTGTTCTTTACTACTCATGAATTTCTCCGCGTTTTGCACATTCATCTCGCTGGTTGGCTTATTATGGGGATCAGTTTGACGGTTTCAAGTGAACCCATCACATTGCCTGGCCGTTTTGGCTTATGAGGAACACCCGCTAAATGAACAAACACTTTAACTGCATTGGGATCGTCGGCCATCCGCGCCATCCCACTGCGTTAACCACCCATGAAATGCTCTGGCGCTGGCTGACTGACAAAGGCTATGACGTGATCGTGGAACAGCAAATCGCCCGCGAGCTTAATTTGCAGGATGTGCGTACCGGCAGCCTGGCGGACATCGGCCAGTACGCCGATCTGGCGGTGGTGGTTGGCGGCGATGGCAACATGCTGGGCGCCGCGCGCGTGCTGGCTCGTTACGACATCAAGGTGATTGGCATCAACCGCGGCAATCTCGGCTTCCTGACAGATCTCGATCCGGATAACGCGCAGCAGCAGCTGGATGACGTGCTGCAGGGCGACTACTTCGTGGAAAGCCGCTTTTTGCTGGAAGCGCAGGTATGCAAAGAAGAGTGTTCGCCGCGCATCGGCAGCGCCATCAATGAAGTGGTGCTGCATCCGGGAAAAGTGGCGCACATGATTGAATTTGAAGTCTATATCGACGAAGTGTTCGCCTTTTCCCAGCGCTCGGACGGGCTGATTATCTCCACGCCAACCGGTTCAACCGCTTATTCGCTTTCGGCGGGCGGGCCGATTTTAACGCCGTCGCTCGATGCGATTGCGCTGGTGCCGATGTTCCCGCACACGCTGTCGGCGCGTCCGCTGGTGATCAACAGTAGCAGCACCATTCGCCTGCGTTTTTCCTCGCTGCGCAGCGACCTGGAGATCAGCTGCGACAGCCAGATCGCCCTGCCGATTCAGGAAGGGGAAGATGTGCTGATTCGCCGCAGCGCCAATCACCTCAATTTAATTCATCCCAAAAATTATAATTATTTTAATACTTTAAGTTCAAAACTCGGATGGTCAAAAAAATTATTCTGAAAAGGCCCGCCGGCTACTTTACTGGATAAAAAACCAGTTTATACTGTATGAAAAACCATATCTGTTTTTACATACAGGTGATTGTATGCTGGCACAACTGACCATCAGTAATTTTGCAATCGTTCGTGAACTGGAGATCGACTTTCATCGGGGCATGACAGCGATCACCGGCGAAACCGGCGCAGGGAAATCCATAGCGATTGATGCGCTGGGCCTGTGCCTTGGCGGCCGTGCTGAAGCAGACATGGTGCGTCAGGGGGCCAGCCGCGCGGATATCTGCGCGCGCTTCCAGCTGAAAGCGTCACCCTCAGCCCAGCGCTGGCTGGCGGAGAACCAGCTCGACGACGGCAACGAATGTTTATTGCGCCGCGTGATCAGTGCCGATGGCCGCTCACGGGGCTTTATCAACGGCACGTCCGTACCGCTGTCGCAGCTGCGCGAACTCGGTCAGTTACTGATTCAAATCCACGGTCAGCATGCGCATCAGCTGCTGCTTAAAACCGATCACCAGAAACACCTGCTGGATGCCTACGCCGCGCACGACGATCGGCTGGCGGAGATGCGTCAGCACTATCAGCGCTGGCACCACAGCTGCCGCGCGCTGGCACAGCATCAGCAGCTGTCGCAGGAGCGTGAAGCCCGCCGCGAACTGCTGCAGTATCAGCTGAAAGAACTCAACGAATTTGCGCCGCAGCCAGGCGAGTTTGAGCAGATTGATGAAGAGTACAAGCGCCTGGCGAACAGCGGTCAGCTGCTGTCTACCAGCCAGCAGGCACTGCAAATTCTTGCCGACAGCGATGACACCAACCTGCAAAGCCTGCTCTACAGCGCGCGTAATATGCTGAGTGAGCTGGTCTCGCTGGACGATAAAGTCAGCGGCGTATTTAACCTGCTGGAAGAAGCCGCGATTCAGTTAAGTGAAGCCAGCGATGAGCTCCGCCACTACTGTGAACGGCTCGACCTCGATCCTAATCGCCTGTACGAGCTGGAGCAGCGTCTGTCGCGGCAGATTGCGCTGGCGCGTAAGCATCATGTTTCACCGGAAGCGCTGCCGGTGCTGTATCAGCAGTTGCTGGATGAAGCGGAACAGCTGTCGCAGCAGGAGAGCGATCAGGAAAGCCTGCAGAGCGACGTCGTGGCTCATCATCAGGCCGCGCTGGCCTGTGCCGAAGCCCTGCATCAGCAACGCGTTGCCTCGGCGCAGGAGCTGAGCCAGCTGATTACGCAAAGCATGCGCACCCTCGCCATGCCACACGGTGAGTTTGCCATCATGCTGGAATTCAATGCCGATCAACTGACGGCCGAAGGTGCCAGCCGTATTGATTTCCGTGTCACCACCAACCCGGGCCAGCCGCTGCAGCCGCTGGGTAAAGTGGCCTCAGGGGGTGAACTGTCACGTATTGCGCTGGCGATTCAGGTGATCACCGCACAGAAAATGGAAACTCCGGCGATGATTTTCGATGAGGTTGACGTCGGTATCAGCGGTCCGACGGCCGCTGTCGTTGGCCAGATGCTGCGCCAGCTGGGCGAATCGACTCAGGTGATGTGCGTGACTCACCTGCCGCAGGTGGCGGGCTGTGGTCATCAGCACTTCTTCGTCAGCAAAGAAACCGACGGTGCGATGACCGAAACCCACATGCAGCCGCTGGATAAGCGTGCGCGTCTGCAGGAACTGGCGCGCCTGCTTGGCGGCAGCGAAGTAACACGCAACACACTGGCGAACGCAAAAGAACTTTTAGCAGCCTGACACCGCACTTTTTTGCGGCCTGGTGGTCATATGCTTGCTCTGTAGAGGTTTCCAATAGCTCAAAGGTTTATTATCATCGGCAGTCATATCGCCATAATAAAGCCTGCCGTATGCAGAGTTCAGAATTTGATGGCAACAAAACTGCCTGATGAAAGGCGTTTGGCCCCAGAAAAGGAATGTATAGATGCGCTGTAAAACGCTGACTGCCGCGGCAGTGGTAATGTTGATGATGACCGCCGGATGTTCCACCCTTGAGCGCGTTGTGTATCGTCCGGATATCAATCAGGGGAATTACCTGGTCGCCAACGACGTTTCGAAGATTCACACCGGCATGACGCAGCAGCAGGTTGCCTACACGCTCGGTACGCCGATGATGCACGACCCGTTTGGCAGCAACGTCTGGTATTACGTGTTCCGTCAGGAGCCAGGTCATGAGAGCGTGAAGCAGCAGACGCTGACGCTGACCTTCGACAGCAACGGTACGCTGACCAACATCGATAACAAACCGCGCCTCACCGGCACTGAAGACTAAGTGAGCCGCAACAAAAAAGGCGCCTGAGCGCCTTTTTTAATGCCTGTACACTTACTTTTTCGTTGCCGCGCGCTCTGCCCGCTGCCGGCGCATCTCTTTTGGATCGGCAATCAGCGGGCGATAAATCTCTACCCGATCGCCATCCTGCAGCGTATCGCTCAGCTTGACCGGACGGCTGAAAATGCCGACCTTGTTGCTGCTCAGGTCGATATCTTTGCGCAGCGTCAGCAGTCCGGATGCCTGAATCGCCTGCTCAACCGTCGCGCCCTCTTCCAGGCTAACCTCACGCAGATACTGTTTATCCGGTAGCGCGTACACCACTTCAACGCTGATGTCAGCCACGGTAAACCTCTTTGGCGCGCTGGGTAAACGCCTGCACCATGCTGTTGGCCAGCTCTTTGAAGATGCGGCCAAACGCCATCTCGACCAGCATGTTGGTGAACTCAAAGTCGAGGCTGAGTTCAACCTTGCAGGCATCGTCGCCGAGCGAGATAAATTTCCAGCCGCCGGTCAGCTTGCGGAACGGCCCATCGACCAGCTGCATATGAATGCTCTGATTATCAGTCAGGGTGTTACGCGTGGTAAAGGTTTTACTGATGCCGGCTTTGGAGACATCCACCGCAGCGGTCATTTGGTTACCGCTGTTATCCAGCACGCGGCTGCCGGTACAGCCCGGAAGAAATTCAGGATAAGCATCCACATCATTCACGAGCCGGTACATCTGCTCAGCGCTATACGGGACCAGCGCTGAACGGCTAATCTGGGCCATAATGGTTCCTGTTGGTCACAAAACCGTTGAATTATACCATTTTAAGCTACCAAACAAAAATTTACGCCTTTGCCAGCTGTGCTAAAATAGTGTGTTTTTTACCGCCCCGCAGGACAGGGGATGCGCCCACAGACTGAGTGATGTAGACTACGCCGCACTATGACAAAGAAAAAAGCTCACAAACCCGGTTCAGCCACTATTGCCCTCAACAAACGCGCCCGCCATGAATACTTCATTGAAGAAGAGTTCGAGGCCGGCATGGCGTTGCAAGGATGGGAAGTCAAATCACTGCGCGCCGGTAAAGCCAACATCAGTGACAGCTATATTTTGCTGCGCGATGGCGAAGCCTATCTGTTCGGTTCCACTTTTCAGCCGCTGGCGGTGGCATCAAGCCACGTGGTGTGCGATCCCACGCGCAACCGCAAGCTGCTGTTGAACCAGCGTGAACTGGATTCCCTGTACGGCCGTGTTAACCGCGAAGGTTACACCGTGGTCGCGCTGTCGCTGTACTGGAAAAACGCCTGGGCCAAACTGAAGATTGGTGTGGCACGCGGTAAGAAAGAACACGACAAGCGCGCGGACATCAAAGATCGCGAGTGGAAGATGGACAAAGCACGAATTATGAAGAATGCCAGCCGTTAAGCACTGGAATCTTTTATAATTTTTTGCTAGAGTAAAAAGTCTTGGGGCTGATTCTGGATTCGACGGGATTCGCGAAACCCAAGGTGCATGCCGAGGTGCGGTAGGCCTCGCTAAAAAACCGCAAAAAAATAGTCGCAAACGACGAAAACTACGCTTTAGCAGCTTAATAACCTGCTTAGAGCCCTCTCTCCCTAGCCTCCGCTCTTAGGACGGGGATCAAGAGAGGTCAAACCTAAAAGAGATCGCGTGGATGCCCTGCCTGGGGTTGAAGCGTTAAAACTAATCAGGCTAGTTTGTTAGTGGCGTGTCTGTCCGCAGCTGGCAAGCGAATGTAAAGACCAGACTAAGCATGTAGTACCGAGGATGTAGGAATTTCGGACGCGGGTTCAACTCCCGCCAGCTCCACCAAAATTCTTTCGCGGCGATACCAGAATTGTCCGCTGGAGTCCTGAAAGCCCGCACGGCACAAGCCCTGCGGGCTTTTTTGTGTCATACGCGATTTCTTAAGAGTTGCTAGAGTCCACGCCTTATGACACCCTCTTTTGGGCCCACCAGTGTGGGTCCAAAATCAGAGGGTCCAAAAATGCCTAAGGTCGTCACAAAGCTAAATGATACCCAGATCAGGAACACCAAGCCCGGCGAGAAGGAAGTGAGTCTCTTCGACGGCGAAGGCTTGTTTGTGCGAATCTCAGCATCAGCAAAAGGTGGTAAGAAAAACTGGTATTTTAGATACACAGTACCGACCACCAGAAAACGCACAAAAATGAGCCTGGGTACTTACCCTCATCTCACCCTAGCTCAGGCCCGCTCTCTAAGAGACCAGTACCTCGCCCTTCTCGCCCAGCAGGTTGACCCACAGCAGCATAATGCTGAGAAAGCGAATGCTTTAAAAGCGGCTACTGAACATACATTGCAGGTAGTTGCAAAAAAATGGTTGGATGAGAAGAAAAGAACTTCAGGGATCACGAATGACCATGCAGAGGATATCTGGCGTAGCCTTGAACGAAACGTCTTTCCTGGACTAGGTAATGTTCCGATCAAGGAAATTCGTCCTAAACTCTTAAAGCAGCACTTAGACCCAATTGAGCAGCGTGGAATTCTTGAAACGTTAAGGCGTGTGATTTCCCGATTGAATGAAATTTTCCGCTGGGCAGCTACTGAGGAACTGATTGAGTTTAATCCTGCTGATAACCTCGCACAGCGTTTCACTAAGCCTAAAAAGCAAAATATGCCTGCATTACCTCCATCTGAATTACCCCGTTTCCTGGCAACGCTGAACAATGCTTCAGTACGTATGGAGACAAGGCTGCTGATTGAGTGGCAATTGTTAACATGGGTTCGTCCGGGCGAAGCCGTTCGAGCAAGGTGGGCAGACATCGATACAGACAACATGCTATGGACCATTCCTGCTGACTTTATGAAAATGAAAAAAACTCATAAGGTTCCTTTGAGCAAAGAGGCTTTGCGCATTCTTGATACAATGAGGCCGCTCAGTGGACATAGAGAGTGGATTTTCCCCAGCATTAAAGCACCACTTCAACATATGCATGAACAGACAGCTAATGCCGCTATTATTCGTATGGGATTTGGAGGCGAGCTTGTAGCTCATGGTATGCGTTCGATTGCGAGAACAGCAGCCGAGGAGTCTGGTAAGTTTAGATCTGAAGTCCTTGAAGCAGCGCTTGCCCACTCCAAGAAAGACGAAATTGTTGCAGCGTATAATCGCGCGGAGTATCTCGCCGAACGAAACGCACTTATGCAGTGGTGGAGTGATTATGTGCAATCTCAAAAGTTTAAAGCGATTGCTGCATAAGTAGCATTTTTATCACTTTATTTTTAATATATGTAATAGAAATACTTTTGAATCTAAATGTGATTTTTTTAGCTCGTCTTAATACAAACGACAATAACAACCGTCAGTAAAATTTCTGCCGGTTGTCATTAATGGAATGACTCAGATAATTTTACAGTAAGAATTCATCAAGACTTTTACCGTCATCAACAGCTTTTTTTATAGCTTTAGGCGTGCGCCCCTGCCCTGTCCAACTTTTCTCGTTACCATCTTCATCTTTGTACCTATATTTCGCAGGGCGAGGAGTACGACTGGATTTTCTCTTTTTGGTAGTTGAAGGTGGGTTCGAGTTGATAAGTAATTCCTGAGGATCAATCCCATCGGCTAAAAGTTGTTCGCGGATAGCAAGAAGTTTTGCTTTTCTCTCTTCTCGCTCTTTCAAGCCCGATTCTTCTTCATGACGCTTTTCTTCAACGATTGCTGTCAGTTTTTCAAGAATTTCTTCAAGAATTTCCAGAGAGGTTCCACGAGCTTGTGCTCTTAAGGTTCGGATACTACCCAAAAGTTTAAATTCTTCACTCATTGCAAAATTTCCCATATTAAAATTTATGAATTACTACAAATACATCACAGCCTGATTCTAGTCGAAGAATGCTAATAGTCACCTTTTAAAACCAAATTTGGTTAAAAAAAGACTAATTCATAAGCTTTTACTATAATTAAGTGTAGGAATTAATCTTTTTTAGTTATTTATCACCTTTCTTTAAGCGCAATAAGATTTAATATCATTCGCTTTAAGCTTTTATGTTTTGAAGTAATAATTATCTCCTCCACCCGTTAAACTGAGAAGCATATCTAAGATAGCGAGTAACTTTCAGTAAAGACTAATCACCATGCCTGACCAATATGGCATGCATTGAGCTTTTTACCCTATGGGCATTACGCCAGGCCCGAAGGTCACCAAGAAGATAATTGACTCGCTGGTTGCGGGCTTTGCTTCCAGAAGAATAGTACTGAACATAATGCGGACCATCTCCCTTCTGACGATAACGAGCCAGGGTTTTAACACTGACTCCCAGATAAAGCGCAGCTAAATCTACTCCAATAGTGGCATCATCCGGCATGTCATTGAACAAACGCCAGACCTCAGACATCTCTCTTAAAGTTTCAATAGCACTCATGATTGATTCCATAGTTATCAAAATTGGCGTATATTTTTAAAGCCAGTAATTTTTTTTCAAAAAACTATAAAAATCTACCTTTTAGCTACCTTCACAAATTCTTTAATTTCACGAGATAAATCATCCGGGCATTCTAATGGAAGCAAATGGCCACAATCATTGATAACCCTGAATGAATAAGGATTAAAGTAGACTAAAGTACTTCTGATTTGCTCTGTGATATTTGGGACACTCTTATCGTCATTGCCTATTATCAATTTAACGGGGAGCTTGACCTTATCAAAAACATCTTCAAAATTTTCCTGACTTCCACTATCTGCCCACTTATGGAATGCTTCACAATCAGCTCGCAAAATGTCTTCAATAGCGAGTTCTTCAAATGCCTGTTTTAGAGGCTGAGAACAGGATCCATTTACAAATGCTTTGGCTTCTTCTGCACTACCCGTCCATTCCTTCTGCTGCAGGTATTGCTGGACAGTCATAGGCTGTGGAGTGAGGGGCGAAGGAGCTACAAGCACAAGTCCACTGATTTTCTCTGGAGACTGCAAAGACATAACAGAGGCAATTTTTCCTGACATCGAATGTCCGATTAAAAACGGTGTTTTAATATTAATGTTTTCAATATTTTCCCATAAAGCTTCTGCCTGCGACTGGATACTCATATCTTCTAAAGACTCAGAGTCGCCAAAACCTGGCATATCAAAAGCAATGCAGTCATAGTCGTTTTTAACATTTTCAATCACAGGGTACCAGGTTTTCGCAGAACCACCCAGATAATGCATAAAAACCAGAGCAGGCCCCTCCTGCTTTCCCTGACGAGTAAAACTAAGCATTTGTAACCTCTTACAGAAACTGAATTTTATTTTTAATTTAACAGCTGAATTTTAGTCTAAACTCACAATGGCGCAATGTCTGGCTGCACATATAATCTGTTAAATAATATTAATCATAATTTTTCATGCGATTTATTTTAGGGAGCAGGCTCTTGGACAATGAAAATTACCTTCAGAATGTGTACACCAATCGTTCGCAGGAAACTATCCATGAATGGTTACTTGAACTGGAAAACAACTTTAACGAAAAGGATGTGGTTTTCTATCCTGAAAAACTGTTAGCACTGACAAGTGGCATTCAGCCCGAACTTAATCCGCAAATCAGAGTGCTGTTGTCTGATCTTAGATCACTGACAAATGTTGATCTTCTTGCAGAAGTTATGAGCGAAGAAAATTTTCACATGACATTTCTTGCCGTGACTCAATCCATCTACGAATCCTATGAAGATACTGCTGACATTGTCGATCTGATCGAGCGATTCAGCCTGATTATCAGAAACAGTACTCTTAACGTCAAAGAGCTTCAGCTTGTAGCACTTCCTAATCAGCTGTTACTGGCCGGAATTCCAGACAGCAACTCAATCAGCCTGCGACAAAATTTCTGGAACGATCTTATGAGTTCTGACTGGCAGTCAAAACTTCAGGACCGATATCCGGGAAAAGCTTTACCCCCAGATTTCTGGCATACAACAATAATGAGGTATAAATCGAAAAAACTGCCACCGCTTGTCAGGGAATACTTCCTATCGAATTCTGATATGAGGTATGGAGAAATTGAGGGAAAGATAAAACTGGTTCTTGCTCCATATAACTGGAACAACCCTTTGAATATTATTTAACCATAATCGGCTTTGAGCATGGTGAGGATCAGCTTTGAGATCCTCATCACATTAACAACAGATTTAGCTGTAATGTCCATATCTTGAGAGAGGGGCGCTCTAATCCTGACTGTATCCGCTGCGTAAGCTTAAGCACTATTACATGCTGTATGAGCGGAGCTTAATGATGTCTCATGTAAACCAGACCGTCACCTACGATGGTGACCATCAGTCAAAAGTCAGAAGAATGAATCTCTTTGTATCGATATCCGCTGCCCTCGCCGGGCTTCTGTTCGGACTGGATATCGGGGTTATCTCAGGTGCCCTGCCTTTCATAACTAAACAATTTCAGTTGACCAGTCACGAACAGGAATGGGTTGTCAGCAGTATGATGCTGGGAGCCGCGATTGGAGCTCTCTGCAACGGCTGGGTTTCAAATCGACTGGGAAGAAAGTACAGCCTTATGGCGGGAGCCATACTCTTCATCGTGGGTTCCCTTGGATCAGCCTTCGCCACAAGTGTTGAAGTTCTGCTTACATTCAGGGTTCTGCTCGGACTGGCCGTTGGTATTGCCTCCTACACTGCTCCCCTCTACCTGTCAGAGATGGCAACAGAGAATGTTCGTGGGAAAATGATTAGCCTCTATCAGCTCATGATTACCTTCGGTATTGTCGTGGCTTTCCTTTCGGATACTGCATTCAGTTATAGTGGCAACTGGCGGGCAATGCTGGGCGTTCTCGCTATACCAGCGGTGGTACTTTTTGTCATGGTTATTTTCCTGCCTAACAGTCCCCGCTGGCTGGCTTCAAAAGGTCTGCACGTTGAGGCGGAAGAAGTCCTGCGAATGCTTCGGGATACCTCTGAGAAGGCCCGTCAGGAACTAAATGAGATAAGGGAAAGCCTCCGTATGAAGCAGGGAGGGTTTGCTCTTTTCAGGAAGAACAGCAATGTGAGACGCGCCGTGTACCTCGGTATGCTGTTGCAGGGTATGCAACAGTTTACGGGTATGAACATCATCATGTATTACGCTCCTCAGATTTTTAAAATGGCTGGATTCCAGAGTACTCAGGAGCAAATGGTTGCGACCATAGTGGTTGGCCTGACCTTCATGTTTGCAACCTTCATTGCGGTTTTCACCGTTGATAAAACGGGAAGGAAGCCAATCTTGAAGATAGGATTCAGTGTAATGGCATTCGCCACTATGGTTCTGGGCTACTGCCTCATGAAAGCGGGTCAGGGAGAAATCAGTACCGGCCTGTCATGGGTGTCAGTAGGTATGACAATGTTGTGCATAGGCGGCTATGCAATGAGTGCTGCTCCGGTGGTCTGGATACTGTGTTCTGAGATACAGCCTCTGAAATGCCGGGACTTTGGGATTACCTGCTCAACGACGACTAACTGGGTTGCCAACATGATTATCGGAGCAACCTTCTTATCACTTCTGGGTAATATTGGGCCTGCAGGAACGTTCTGGCTGTATACCGGCTTCAACCTGGTCTTTATCGTGATAACTTTTCTCCTGGTCCCTGAAACCAAAGGGGTCACTCTTGAGCACATTGAAAAGAATCTGATGTCTGGCAAGAATCTCCGTGATTTGGGCCAGTAAATTTCATTAACTAATAAAAGCCAGTCACAATTGACTGGTTTTTTGCATTGCACTATGGCTTGCAGCGCACTGATTTAGTCAGGTTTAGGTCGAAAGATTATGTGTGAAAGATTATTTTTCATACTCAAAAATTGCATTTGTTACCTTCACTTTTCAAATTATTGGCGAAAATCACTTAATTCCTCATGATAATAAGTTAATTTATGCTGATAACATTAACTGTTTAATAAAAAAATGCATTATCATTAATTGATCAGGAGCGAAGATATGCAAACTGTTACTTAATTATTTACGGAATATTTTTATATTATGATTGAAATATCTAATAATCACCACTTTCACTAAAATGATAAAACAATAAAATTTAAATTTTAAGCACAATTTTTTATCGATATGGATAACTCAATCGCAACCCTTGATAA
>NZ_NHZE01000107.1:0-1145 GCF_002207995.1 Pantoea sp. VS1 | reverse complement strand
GTGCAGCCCGGAAATGCAGGTCGCGCAATACCGCCGGAAGAAAACGCTTTACCCGCCCGTACTGCTCCACCATTTCGTCATGGAAATTGTTGTTCTGAGGCCGGGCCAGCTCATTCAGCAACAATGAACAGGCCCGCGCCAGCAGCAGCGCTGCCCGGTCAAGATCTTTCAGCGTCCTGAGCCGCTTTTTCTGCCCCGTTTTCTTTGCCTCGCGGGTGATGTCCAGTATCAGCATATCGAGCACATCAACGGCTTCATCCAGCGCTGTTATTTCCTGCGCTTTAACAAATGCGGTGAGTATGGCCAGTTTTCTTTGCTCTGGCATGCGTGCGATATATTTTACCGATGCCATACCTGCGTAACGCGCCAGATTACGCAGTTGTATAGCGGGCAGGCCGGTAAAATTCAGCCGGGAAAACTCAAGGTTTCGCAGCCGGATATACCGCTCCAGCGCTTCGGTAAATGCCGGGCCGCTGACGGTGACCGGGCCCTTTTTCAGTTGTTCCAGCGGTGAAATTCGCAGTCCCTCAGGAATGTCCAGCAGCTCCGTCACGCGGGCAGTCTGCCAGCTGTCCGGCAACGCGGCCAGTTTCTGCCACAGCCGCTGATTTGCCCGTTCGCGTACTTCACTGACGAGACGTACAAGTGTGGTTGCTCCGGGCAGCAGGACCTTATTCTGAAGCAGCCACGCGGTGGCAAAATCAAACATCAGGCCGGGTCGCTCATTACTGAGCCATGCGCGGGTGTACAGCAGGCGCTTCAGGCGGAAAGACCAGGGGAAATCGCCAAATTCATGGTAACCGTAATATTCCTTAATCAGCGCAGTATGCTCTCTGAGGGTGGTATCCCGTTCCGCGTAGCGGGAGAGGACTTCCGGCCGGCGGATATTAAGCTGAACCGCTACAAATTGCTGAACCCCCGGCAGAATCTGGGTTAAATCTGTCAGAAAGGTGCCCAGAAAACGGGCGCTGGTAAGCTGAAGCGCTATTCCCAGCCGGTTATGCCTTCCCCGTCGCTGGTTAATGAAAGCAAGATCCGGTTCATCAAGATGAAAATAGCGCGCCAGCTGCACGTCATTGGGTTCTGCAACATAGCGACCATAATTCAGTTCCTGCTCAGTGGTCAGAAAATCAACGGGCATATCG
>NZ_NHZE01000106.1:0-984 GCF_002207995.1 Pantoea sp. VS1 | reverse complement strand
AGACGCACTGGTAGAGGATATAAATTACACGATGGTGACCGATCTGCAGATTTCTGAACGCAGCAAAACTGCCGTAACCACGGACAACGTGGCGGCGCTGCGTCAGGGCACTTCCGGCATCAAGCTGCAGACCAGCAGCGAAGAGGGCAACCGCATGAAATACCAGACCCGCGTGGTGTCGAACGCGAACAAGGTCAACCTGAAGTTTGAAGATGCGAAGCCGGTGCTGGAAGCGCAGCTGGCGAAGTCCGTTGCCGGGATCATGTAATTCAGTCAGCTGACAGATGCGGGAGGCGCCATGCGCAGAAAAATTGAACGACTGGCGTCTTCGCTGCCCGGCTTCCTGAATCTGATGCTGACAGCCGCCATCATCACCCTGCTGCTCGTGAACGTAACGGACAGCTGGCTCCCCTGGCGTTTTGTGGATTGGCTCAGGTTGCTCGATGCCGCGCCGGGTGGGGCGGGAACGGGAGAATTCTGCCTGTTCATGCTGGCGGCGATGTTGCTTTATATCATCAGTATGGGGGCGTGCGGGCTGGTCCTGACCGCCGTGCTGCAGGCAGCCATAAAACGCATTCTGAAGCTTGCAGGCCGCTGAATTACCTGGTATTACTTAACGACCGGTGAGAACCGGCGGCACGCGCCTTAAGGAGAAATGAGAACACTCTCCTGACAACGGGGCGCCTGCCGACCCCCGTCTGTGTCCCCCGGGCAGCGGACACCGGGACAGCACCACCACCACGGGTGCTGTCCTCCTCCCTCACGGGATCCCCTTTTACGCTTCCCCCCTGATGCACGGGGTGGCGGGAGCGTGGCTCTGATTTCCCTGACGTATTACTACTGCGCTTCGCGCGCGTCGGGAGCAGCGTTGTAACGGCTGTATTTAACCCCTGTTCTTAACTTCCTGAAGGAAAACCCCATGCTCACATTCAACGGTGCGGCACGCACCCTTATTGTCTGGACTACCCTGTTTTTTGCCTGGAG
>NZ_NHZE01000105.1:0-7705 GCF_002207995.1 Pantoea sp. VS1 | reverse complement strand
GTTTTATGTTTAACTTGTTAGGGTCTTTAGACTCATATCACGTGTGTTACTTTAACGTTAAAAATAAGGATGAATTATGCCGATTATTAACCCAGTATGGGAAGAGAATGAATTACTAGGTGAAATCGAATATAACCGAGACCTTCAAAGTATAATTGAAAAAAATACTTGGCATGATTTATTCGGTTCACCTAAATGGATACTAATGAATCCAGCAGATGAAGTTGTTGATTTTTACCAAAAATATATCGTCAATCCCTCTAATGCATTACGTAACCGTTTCACCTTAACAGGTAAAAAACTGCATGACCTAGGTTGCGGTGGTGGACGTCATGTTTATTACTTTACTGAACGTGGATTTGACGTTACTGGTAGCGATTTATCAGAAAATGCTATAAACCATACACGTAATGAATTAATAAAGCGCGAGCAGCATGCAGACTTACATCTTTGTCCTATGACTGAACTCCCGTTTGAAAACAATACATTTGACGTTACAATATCTCGGGCTGTAATAAACCATTCCACACTTCAAGATGTTAAGAAAGTAATTTTTGAGGTAGCACGCACCACAAAACCAGGCGGCCTATTTTTTGTAACTTTTTCTTCTGAGCGAGCATCAGACTGGAAAAAAGGGAAAGAAGTTGATCCAGATGTCTCTTATATTCCAGAAAGTGGACCTGAAAAAGGATTAGTGCATACGTTTCTTAACGCGGGAAGCACAGCAGCACTACTTGAGCCATTTTTTCGTATTGAAGAAATTTATCTCTATGAGCATCCTTCATGGGTAACATCTGCGCCAGGCGCATCTGATCCAAATGAATATTTTGGTTCTGAATACGTAGCGATCTGCGTTCGTCGTTAATTTTTGGGGCAAATTCTGAATACCTTAATGGACACTTATTATGATATTGACCGGAAAAGCAATAAGCGAAAATGTTGCTAATCGCCAAATTACTATTGAGCCTTATAACAAGGAACATGTCACAACTAACTCATATGACCTTACGCTGGGTAGTCAGTTTATTCGGTATACAGGAGAGATTCTTGACCCACGTATTAAAAATGAATATGAGACAATTGAATGCGATGAACAGGGTATTGTTCTTCAACAAGGCGATTTTTTATTAGGTCATAGTTGTGAAAAGATTGGTAGTCAGAATTATGTCCCTATTATTCATGCAAAATCGGGAATTGCAAGGTTAGGTTTATTTGTCCACATCACAGCAGATCTGATTGATATCGGTTCGTTTGGTTGCGTGACATTTCAACTTTATAGTACTCTGCCAATAAGAATTTTTCCAGGCATGAAAGTAGGTCAGGTTTCGTTTTGGAAACCTATGGGTGATATCACATTATATGAGGGTAAATATCAGGGTTCAAAAGGCCCTGCACCTTCAAAAGTTCATCGTGATTTTATTGCTTAGTTTTTTTAATGGTGACCTTATGATCTTGACTGGAAATGAAATCAATCGCCGATTGCAGAAAGGTGAAATTACGATTTCACCTTTCTGCGATAATCAGTTGAACCCTAACAGTTACAACTATCGTTTAGGACCTAAGCTGGGTGTACCATATCAACATAAGAATGAAATGCTTTTTGAATTTATTGATATGCCGGAAAATGGCTATGTGATGCAACCTGGCTGTACATATTTAGGGCACACTCTCGAAATTTTAGGCAGTGATACTTTTGCTATGTCCTTGATAGGAAGAAGTTCATTAGGTCGTCTTGGTTTATGGCTGCAAGTTTCAGCCAATTTAGGACATACAGGCTCATGTCATAGATGGACCTTAGAATTAGTATGTGCTAAGCCATTCAGACTTTATCCAGGAATGAAAATAGGCCAAATTTCATTTTGGTTAAATCAAGGAGACATAGGATTATATCGTGGTGGATACTCGTCATTTAACGAGCCTCATGAATCATGCATAAATCAGGGGCTGAAATATGACGCAACATAATAAATGGAAGACAACTGCGTTGAATTTACAGCAGGATAAAGAACTAATAGCTGATGTCTTTACAGAATGCTTTAAAAAGCAATCGTTTGCTTTTCATGCACCTGATGCCCTAGTGCCTAGTCGAGACGATTCTACTCTTTTTACTGGTTCAACAATTAGCACATTCAAATACCTTTTAAAATCTAATGAAAAAAATTATCGCTATTTTACTCGACAGAAATGCCTTCGTACCCAAAACAGTAAATTATTATCAAAAGGAGAATATGCAAAGTGGTCTTCTTTATTTGAAAGCGTAGGAGCGATATGTAGTATTGATTACCAGAGAGAAATTGTATCTTCCACACTAAATTTTGCTAAAAAATTAAAACGATTAAAAGGTATTGATTACAGATTCAATATATCTAGTTTAGATATTGACCTGCAAAGATTACTTATTAGTTGCGATAAAAATGTACCTTTACATTTTGATTCTCAACCTGAAAGCTACTATCGCCATGTTTTTGGAATGGAAAACGTTAGCGGAAGAAACTGTAATCTAGCTGTAAGTATTGATGGCCGTGAATTTAACGATATAGGTAATCTAATTATCATTGAACACTTCTCTGAAAAAATTGCATTAGAATCCGCCTTCGGGATTGAAACTATTGTCACACGAGTTAATGGCTTGGATAGTTCAATTTTAGCGTTACCACCTTGCATGGATGTCGAATATCCAGATTCAAACATGTTATTATTAATCGATGCATTAGTTTCATGCATTGCAATTCTTTCAATGAAGATTAAACCTGTTGCCACTAATCGAGGGAGAGTACTCCGACGATATCTGCAAGGTCTATCCAATCTACGCATACATTCAAATACAAGCTTAGATGAGATGGAAAATCTTGCAGAACGTTATGAACGCAAATTTTTTGGGAGTAATTACATTACTCATTTCATCCTTAATTATATTCAGCACTATGAGAAATTAAGGCATGAGGGCATAAAAGAAAGTGTAATAAATAAAATATTAACTAAAAAAACACAAATAGTTTGAGGTAAATAATGCTAACCGGAATCATTTCCGACATACATGAAGACATTATACGTCTTGAGGCTGCACTAAAGCTTTTTGAAGAACAGAAGGTTGATGAAATAATTTGTTTGGGCGATATTGTAGGATATTCAGTTCCTTTTTACGGCTACCTCAGTACTAGAGATGCAAACCGATGTGTGGAATTGATACGTAAAAATTGCTCAGTAGTCGTTATGGGAAACCATGATTTATTTGCAACAAAAAAATTACCGTCTAAATGTGCGGATTTTAATTTTCCTATGGACTGGTATCAGCGCTCATTTGCAGAGCGAAAAAAATTAAGTAAAGGGAAAATATATCTATATGAAGATCATGAACTTCCTACATTATTAGATGATGAGAATCTCATTTGGCTGAGCGAACTCCCTGAATATGTAATAAAAAGTTACCCTACTCACAATGTCATGATTTCTCACTATGCCACTCCTGACATAACTGGCTGTAGTTCAACAGAAGTGAAAAATTTCGAACAAATATTAAATCATCTTGAATTTATGACAACTAAAAATTGCATTTATGGTTTTTCTGGGAATGATCACATTCCCGGAATGAAAATTTTCTCAGATGGTACTGTAAAAAATTATGACTTCGAAAAAGTCATCCTTGGAAAACAGCCTTGCTGGGTTACAGGTCCTACAGTATCTATGGGTACAGTTGCAAATGGCGTTATGATTTATGACAGTGTTTTTCGAAAGCTAGAAACCTTTGCATTGAATAGTCCAATTCATGCTATACCTTCATCAATTTAACGGAACTAATTATGACTCAAACCACATTATTATATGTTAATGGTCGTCAAAATCCTCATGAACGTATGGCTGAATTAACTACTGCTATTTCGGAAAATTACAAAATTGTTGTTTTGGGAAATTCATTACCTATGTGGGTTTCCAGCATAGCCTGTGAGATAGTCGAATGCGATTTGCACGACACCTCAGCAGTCATCAAGATTGTAAACAAGCTTCACTTAAACTACGATTTTAAGGGTATTATTTGTTGGTCTGAAACTGACGTACCTTTACGCAACTTATTGTGTAAATCGCTTGGGTTGCCTGGAATGGCTCAGGAAGATGTTAGGTGCTGCCGGGATAAGGTATCTATGAAGCAGCGTTTGAATCAAAAAAGTAATCTTCTACCCAAATGGAAAAGCGTATCTTCGTTAGAGTCCGCTCAAAATGCAGCTTTAGAGATTGGTTTTCCGCTCATCTTAAAACCAGCTTCTGGATCAGGTTCTAAGGGCATTTTTAAAATTAACAAAATGGAGCATTTGATCGACGCTTGTTCGGAGCTAAATAAAATAACCCGTCCTGAATTCGATGCAGTTTTTGAACGTTTCGGTAGTGAATGGATCATAGAAGAATATGTTGACGGTCCTGAGTTTAGTGTAGATGGATATGTTCACCGTGGAAACATCTACATTACAGGTATTACTGATTACAAATCGGATACCGAAAACTTTATTGAGCATCGCCATATTTTCCCCTCAGCGCTGCCTTCACATCAACAACAAGATATTTGTAAGAACGCCAGAGAAATTATTGGATTATTAAATATTCAAGCTAGCAATTTTCATCTTGAAGGAAAATACAGCACTCAAGGCTTTAAATTTATCGAATGTGCTGCTCGCCCTGCCGGGGGGTATATTTCCACTCATTTATTACAGTATGCTACACAAAACCAACATCTAAAAAACTATCTAAGGGTATGTCAAGACCTTTCACCGTTGCCAAACCCAGCAATAACTGAGTACGTTGGCGTTAAGTACTTATTTGCACATAAATCCGGATTATATAGAGGCTGTGAAAATTTTGAATACATATTGAACAACCCATTTATCAAACATGTTTATCTACACTTCCAGCCAGGTCACAAGATTTTATTGCCCCCGAATAACTATAATGACTTTAGACTTGGCGTAATTATAGCTACTCATAAGAATTATGATATAGTTGCTCAAACACTTGAAAAAGCAGCTTCAGAAATAAGGTTTCATATCGAATGAAAACATTGATTCTATTTGGTTGTGCCTCACTAAGACAGGGGCCCAGGGCTATTGCTCAGGCAAAAAAAATTGGACTTCATCCAATTTTGATCGATACTGCAGATAATATTGCCCTTTTCAATGCTGGTTATGATCAAACTGTAGAACAACACGTAGTGAAAGACAAAAGTTATAAAGCAGCCTACCTCATAATTAATAAGCTGGCTAAGAGCCATAATTTAGCTGCAATATACACTTTCGAAGAGTATTCTGTAGAAATTTGTGCGAAACTAAGTCAGACTTTTTCTTTACCGGGTAGTTCGCCTGAATCTGTAAGCTTAGTGAGGGATAAATCACTTTGTAGAAACTGCCTCAGAGAAGCGGGAATGTTGCAACCATTATCAGCGCGTGTAACTTCGTTCGAAGAAGCTACATTATTTATGAAAAGATCTGCAGCTGATTTATATATTATAAAACCCATTGATGCAGCGGGAAGCCAAGGCGTAAGTCGTATTGAAAGAGATAATAAACAACAGCTTTCCCTAGCGATTGCTTTACTTTTACCCGTTCAACAAAAAAACTTCCTCATTGAAGAATTTGTTTCCGGCAATGAATATAGTATCGAAGGTTTTTTCCATCAAGAACGACCTGTTTTTCTTGGAATAACCAGTAAATCCCTTTTTCCAGGTGATAGTTTTGTTGAAAGTATGCACGTTTTTCCTGCAAAGCTTTCATCATCGTTGCAGAAAAATATTTTACATCAGGTCAAATGTGCGTTAGACGCTACTCAACTAACCGTTGGCCATTTTCATGTTGAATGCTGGCTTCACGATGAGACAGTCATTATTGGAGAAATTCATAATCGTCCAGGCGGTGATTACATACATTTATTGACTGAAATAGCTACTGGTATTGAAACTTACACATCGGTATTTAAGCAATTTAATTCATTGCCCACTACAGATGTAACTTCATACGGCCAGATCTATAATGTGGGGATACGTTATTTTAATGCTTCCCCAGGAAAACTGAGCTCAATCACAGGCATTGATGAGGTTAATGAACATCCAAATGTTATCCTTACAGAAATTAATGTCAAGAAAGATGATCATATTCAATTAATTACTCAATCATCACAAAGGGTTGGGTGTATGATAGCTAAACACAATAGCGTAGATGAATTACTTGAATTACTTGATTGGGGGACAAAACGTGTTAAATTTGAAGTGGATTAAACCTTTTGTGTCTGCAATTACGTTAAGTACCTTCTTTTTTTCATGTAGCTGGTTCTCATTATTGGCTATTATTAGCATTTATTTAACAAATGTACTGAATTTTTCTGCTATGTTAACGGCTACCATAATGATGGTAACTTCCATAGCTTCGAAACTAACGCGTTTAATGGTATCAGCTCTCTTTGACAAGCTTGCCCCACATTACGTTATCGCGCTATCAGCCAGTATGATATCAGTTAGTTGTTTAGTGCTTGCTATCACTACTAACACAACTTTCGTTGTACTTGCAATTTTTGGCTTTGGTATTGCTTATGGCTCAACAAGTATGGTGTTAAGGACTTTAGCAGGAATTATTCGTGATAATAAACAACGGGCGGAAAAATTTGTTCAGTTATCAGTGATTACAAATCTTGCTTCAATGGTTGCACCATTAGCTTGCGTCAGCCTTTATGAGGGCGTTTCTGTAAGAGCTCCTTTTATTTTAAACGCATTTATAATGCTTTTATTAGCGTTTATTTCGCTTTTTAAGGCTAGCTGGCCTAAACTACCTCCTCAGCAACCTTGGTTACACGCATTAAAGCAACAAACTAGAAGCAAAAACATTGTAATACTTTTTATCCTTACGATACTCTGCTGGACCATCTATTCACAATTGTTCTCAGCTTTACCATTATATGTCGAGCAACAACTGGGGAGTGCAAAGGATGTTGGCTATCTTTTATCTTTTAATGCAATATTATCTGTTGTACTTGCATCTCCCATTCATAAATTAACATTGCGATATTGCCTGTCAACACATTATATTATTATAATTTCGTTGTTGTTGCATGCTTTAGGCTCATTCTTCATTCATTTTTCATCTTCTAATCATACTCTTTATTTTTCATTGCTTATCTGGACTATGGGAGAATTACTATTGATCCCCACCTTACAAAGCACTTTAGCTGGTTCTGTCGATGGTGAATTGCTGGTTAGTGTAACAGCTATCAATGCCATTGCTATGGGATTAGGAGAAGGATTTGGAAGCTTTTTAGGAGTAATGTTGACTAGAGAAACTCATATCTCATTTTTAGTTTTCTCAGGTATCAGTATAATCACTCTACTCTATACATGGCATTACCGTCGCTATCTGTCTTCATAGTAAAGACTTTGCTAAAGGGATAACTCCGTATTGCTTACAACATAATCAGCTAACAAAAAATCTTAGCTGATTATGACCCCACATTTATTTATGAAAAGCATAGAAATAAAATTTTATAGCCAAAAATTATTCTATGGCCATTTAAAAATTTTGATAAAGTTTTATGAATTTTATTAAACCCACATAAATTTGAACATTTTTCCATGTTTAAATCAATGCATATCTCGGCTACATTTAAATTCTACTTCGCTTCCCTTTTTTTATTATCATAAAATTCTGATTAAGAAGTATTTCTTTCTCATATTTAA
>NZ_NHZE01000104.1:0-1426 GCF_002207995.1 Pantoea sp. VS1 | reverse complement strand
CATGGCCACTTTTGTCGTAATGCGCTCACCAAAAGAGCGGCTGCAGACGATCTGCTGTTTCGCCGGCGCAAACTCCTCGAGGGGAATGCACGATTCCCCGTTGAGCTCGCGAACGGTGCGCTCGAGCACCACGCTGAAGTTTTTCCGTATGAGGGCAGGGTGCGCGCGTGAGAGCTGCAGGGCGTTTTCAATGCCCATCAGGTTGAGCCTTTTGCCGATGCGCCGGCCAACGCCCCATATCTCCTCAACGGGCTGATTTTCCAGCAGCGTCGCGGTACGCTTTGGATTATCCGGCGTCAGTGCCAGCACCCCGCGGAACTGCGGCCACTCTTTGCTGGCCCATTGTGCTGATTTTGAAAGGGTTTTTGTCATACCCATTCCCACACCGACGGTCAGGCCGGTTGTGGCCAGCACGTGCGCGCGCAGGCGCCGGCCGAAGTGCTCAAAGTCCTCACAGCCATCAATGCCGGTTAAATCAAGGAACATCTCGTCAATAGAGTACTGCTCGACCTTCGGCGTCATTTCCTCCAGAGCCATCATGACCCTGTTCGACAACGAGTGGTACAGGGCGTAATTTGAGCTAAATATATGAATCTTTTCAGGATATCCCTCATTTTTTATCTGAAACCACGGTGCGGCCATCTTTATGCCGAGTTTTTTGGCAGCGGCGCTGCGCGCGATGACGCAGCCGTCGTTGTTACTCAGCACGACCACCGGCCTGCCTCGCAGGTCTGGGCGGAACAGCGCCTCGCAGCTGGCGTAAAAGGAGTTAACGTCGGCCAGGCCAAACATGGGCATGATCACCTCCGGCGGGCACGGGTACTGTTAAAGAACCAGGTCACGACGCCGAGCAGCTGCAGCTCCTCCGGGTAGATCACCGGATAGGCCGGATTCATGGGCAGCAGCGCGAGCCTGGGCTGCAGCTGCAGACGCTTAACCGTAAACTCGCCGTTGACCTCGGCAATCACGATATCGCCGTGCGCGGCTTCCTCGGCCCGGTCAACCACCATGACGTCGCCGTCGCAGAGGCCCAGGTCACGCATGCTGTTGCCACTGGCGCGCACGAAGAAGGTTGAGGCGCGCCGGCGGATACACAATTCATTCAGATCGAGCTCTTTCTCGACGTAATCCTGTGCAGGGGAGGGGAAGCCGGCGGCGCACGGATCGGCATAAAGCGGTACCCTGACCCTCGGCGTAAAAATGGGTGGCCAGAGCAGCGTCAGGCCGGCGGTATAGCTGCCCGGGTTCATGACCTGCTGCCCCGGCCGCGCTGCAGTGCGACTGCGAAAGAGCTGAGTAAATCGCGCATAAAATTCCTCCTGTTATTTTACTGTTTATATGTACAGTATTATTGAGGCGGAATTATCTGGCAAGAGGGAGCGAAACGGGTTGGCGCCGAAGCGAAGCCATCTGACTGACCCGCCGG
>NZ_NHZE01000103.1:0-1389 GCF_002207995.1 Pantoea sp. VS1 | reverse complement strand
CATGGCCACTTTTGTCGTAATGCGCTCACCAAAAGAGCGGCTGCAGACGATCTGCTGTTTCGCCGGCGCAAACTCCTCGAGGGGAATGCACGATTCCCCGTTGAGCTCGCGAACGGTGCGTTCAAGCACCACGCTGAAGTTTTTCCGGATGAGGGCAGGATGCGCGCGCGCCAGCTGCAGGGCGTTTTCAATGCCCATCAGGTTGAGCCGCCTGCTGATGCGCCGGCCGACGCCCCATATCTCCTCCACGGGCTGGTTTTCCAGCAGCGTCGCGGTACGCTTCGGATTATCCGGCGTCAGCGCCAGCACCCCGCGGAACTGCGGCCACTCCTTGCTGGCCCATTGTGCTGATTTTGAAAGGGTTTTTGTCGGCCCCATGCCCACGCCGACGGTCAGACCGGTCGTGGCCAGCACGTGGGCGCGCAGGCGCCGGCCGAAGTGCTCAAAGTCCTCGCAGCCATCGATGCCGGTTAAATCGAGGAACATCTCGTCAATTGAGTACTGCTCAACCTTCGGCGTCATTTCCTCCAGTGCCATCATGACCCTGTTCGATAACGAGTGGTATAGGGCGTAATTTGAGCTAAACACATGAATCTTATCAGGATATCCCTCATTTTTGATCTGAAACCACGGTGCGGCCATCTTTATGCCGAGTTTTTTGGCAGCGGCGCTGCGCGCGATTACGCAGCCGTCGTTGTTGCTCAGAACCACCACCGGCCTGCCGCGCAGGTCAGGGCGGAAGAGCGCCTCGCAGCTGGCATAAAAGGAGTTAACGTCGGCCAGACCAAACATGGGCATGATCACCTCCGGCGGGCTCGGGTACTGTTAAAGAACCAGGTCACGACGCCGAGCAGCTGCAGCTCCTCCGGGTAGATCACCGGGTAGGCCGGATTCATGGGCAGCAGCGCGAGCCTGGGCTGCAGCTGCAGACGCTTAACCGTAAACTCGCCGTTGACCTCGGCAATCACGATGTCGCCGTGCGCGGCTTCCTCGGCCCGGTCAACCACCATGACGTCGCCGTCGCAGAGGCCCAGGTCACGCATGCTGTTACCGCTGGCGCGCACGAAAAAAGTTGAGGCGCGCCGGCGGATGCACAGCTCATTCAGATCGAGTTCTTTCTCGACATAATCCTGCGCAGGGGAGGGGAAGCCGGCGGCGCACGGATCGGCATAAAGCGGTACCCTGACCTTCGGCGTAAAAATGGGTGGCCAGAGCAGCGTCAGGCCTGCGGTATAGCTGCCCGGGTTCATGATCTGCTGCCCCGGCCATGCTGCAGTGCGACTGCGAAAGAGCTGAGTAAATCGCGCATAAAATTCCTCCTGTTATTTTACTGTTTATATGTACAGTATTATTGAGGCGGAATTATCTGGCAAGAGGGAGCGAAACGGG
>NZ_NHZE01000102.1:0-1878 GCF_002207995.1 Pantoea sp. VS1 | reverse complement strand
GCCGTACTGCTGAAACAGGGTCGGGTCAATCTGCACGCCCGCCTGCCTGTCCTTCTTCGACAGTTCAAACATCTTCTCTGCGGTCTGGCGAAAGTCGTTGTTCAGCAGCCCGCGCAGGGTTGCCGGAATGCCGAAGCGGCGGGCATCAGAGAGCATCGGCAGCAGCCCCTCTTCCGGAATGCCCAGGCTCACGAAATACACCGCGCGCGGGGTCTGACGGGTAGCGCTGTTCTGATCCGCCTGTCCGGCGGCTATCTCATTCTGCATCTGCGCAACCCGTCCCTGTTGCGCGTCCGGCAGGATGATGTTCATGCCCTGCAGCTGACTTTTAAACAGCGCGAGGTCGCGCTGCTGCTGTTTCATATACGCCATATCGTCGCCGGCAATCGCTGGCTGATCAGCTGCGCCCGCGTCCGCGCAAAGCAGGATGGTGCTGAAGGTCAGCGCCGTAATGAGTAAGGTTTTCATGGTCATTCCTTTACAGGTATACGCAGTTGCGCTTTCGCCACATCAGGTAGCCGAAGTTTTTCTTTGATGCGGGCGTGTTGTGCGTGCTGCCCCACAGCTGCGTGGTCGTGCCGAACGGGTGGCAGTCCGAAGGTTCGGGGTACATGTTCACCATCTGATACCGCCATCGGGACTTGGGGATGATCGGGGATGGATATTCGTAGCACACCGCCACGTCCGCCCCGACCGTCTCCATGACCAGGCCCTCGCGATGCAGCTTGAACGCCATGCGTTCGCTGACCAGCAGCGAAGCCTCCAGCGGAGAAAACTCGTTGCTGGTATAGCCCGTGAAGGGATACATCGAGCCCTGTGCGCCGGCGCACCAGAACAGCGGGTCCAGCGGCATGCCCGCGGTAGAAGCGATTGAGTCAGCCGCGCAGGCACCCTGCGCCAGCAGGTTACTGAAGAGCGCCACTTCCGGATTCAGGATCATGGCAAGCGTGCTGTCGTTCCAGAGCGGGTCCACTTCAGACAGGTAGGCAATGTCCATATCGCCGGTCTGCATGCAGCCCTCACTGGTAATAATGTTCAGCCAGAAAATCAGCGGATACTTGTACCAGTGCACGTGATAGAAGCTTCCGGGCGAGGGCGAATCACTCTGCCCGCCACGCCCGGTGCCGGTGCGTCCGAGGTCGATTTTAAAGCCCCCCATGTTCACCATGACGCCGGGCTCACGCGTGACGTCCGTCATGGCCAGCGGCTCCCAGAAGCCGATGGCCAGCCCCAGCCGGTAAAAAATGCCGTACGGGCAAAGCTGGATGGGCGAGGCGGGATTGGGTGTATCAGGATGCGCGCCGGATGCCAGCTGAATGCTGCCGAGCGTCATGGGAAACAGGCACTTCCAGCAGACGTCGCTGATCGGATTCACCCAGCGGCCGTCGCCGGCGTTGCTGGTTGCCGCCATCACCGGCTTTGCCATAATGCCCGCTGTCAGCAGGCACAGTATGAGGAGAAAGCGCTTCATGCGTCCTGTGCCTCCGCCTTTCGCCGCAGCCAGACGCACACCGGGCCTTCATCCGTATCGTGGATGCTGCCGGTAAACCAGCCCCCGCCAGGGGGTCCGGAAGGCTGCCACTGACTGCAGTTACCGGTTTTCCGGAAAACATCCATCATCCAGTCAGGCACGTCGTTTTCCATCCAGGTCGTCGCCGACTGCAGATTGTGTTCATCAAGCCAGGCATCGAATTCACCAGGCTGCGGATACTCATTGCCGCCTGCCGGCAGGAAAAAAGCAGGATGCGTCCAGCCGCCCCAGCGATCGCGCACGACCGGCTGAGCCGATATTTCAGCGGGGTGTGTCATAAGAGGAAATTCCGTGGTTGCGGCAGCCGGGCTGCCGGGGTCAGACGTTAATCAGGCCTGCCTGCGGGG
>NZ_NHZE01000101.1:0-1830 GCF_002207995.1 Pantoea sp. VS1 | reverse complement strand
GCCGTACTGCTGAAACAGGGTCGGGTCAATCTGCACGCCCGCCTGCCTGTCCTTCTTCGACAGTTCAAACATCTTCTCTGCGGTCTGGCGAAAGTCGTTGTTCAGCAGCCCGCGCAGGGTAGCCGGAATGCCGAAGCGGCGGGCATCAGAGAGCATCGGCAGCAGCCCCTCTTCCGGAATGCCCAGGCTCACGAAATACACCGCGCGCGGCGTCTGCCGGGTCGCGCTGTTCTGCTCCGCCTGTCCGGCGGCAATCTCATTCTGCATCTGCGCCACCCGTCCCTGCTGCGCATCCGGCAGGGTGATGTTCGTGCCCTGCAGCTGGCTTTTGAACAGCTCCAGCTCGCGCTGCTGCTGTTTCATGTACGTCATGTCGCTGCCGGAAATGGTGGGCTGCTCAGCCGCCTGCGTGGTCGCGCAGAGCAGCGCAGCGCTGAGGGCCAGCGCCGTAGTCAGTGGAATATTCATGCTGATTCCTTACAGGTAAACGCAGTTGCGCTTTCGCCACATGAGGTAGCCGAAGTTCTTCTTCGACGCGGGAGAGTTGTGTACCGAGCCCCACAGCTGCGTGGTCGTGCCGAACGGGTGGCAGTCCGAGGGTTCGGGGTACATGTTCACCATCTGATAGCGCCAGCGGGATTTTGGGATGATCGGGGATGGATATTCGTAGCACACCGCCACGTCCGCCCCGACCGTCTCCATCACCAGTCCCTCGCGATGCAGCTTGAAGGCCATGCGCTCGCTGACCAGCAGCGAGGCCTCCAGCGGTGAAAACTCGTTGCTGGTATAGCCCGTGAACGGATACATCGAGCCCTGTGCGCCGGCGCACCAGAACAGCGGGTCCAGCGGCACACCTGCGGTGGAGGCAATGGAGTCAGCCGCGCAGGCGCCCTGCGCCAGCAGGTTACTGAAGAGCGCCACTTCCGGATTCAGGATCATGGCCAGCGTGCTGTCGTTCCAGAGCGGGTCCACCTCCGAGAGGTAGGCAATGTCCATGTCACCGGTCTGCATGCAGCCCGTACTGGTGATGATGTTGAGCCAGAAAATCAGCGGATACTTGTACCAGTGCACGTGATAGAAGCTGCCGGGCGTGGGCGCGTCGCTCTGCCCCCCGCGCCCGGTACCGGTGCGGCCGAGGTCGATTTTAAACCCGCCCATGTTCACCATCACGCCCGGCTCGCGGGTCACGTCGGTGAGCGCCAGCGGCTCCCAGAAGCCGATGGCCAGCCCCAGCCGGTAAAAAATGCCGTACGGGCACAGCTGAATGGGCGAGGCCGGGTTTGGCGTGTCCGGGTGCGCGCCGGAGGCCAGCTGAATGCTGCCGAGCGACATGGGAAACAGGCACTTCCAGCAGACGTCGCTGATCGGATTCACCCAGCGGCCGTCGCCGGCGTTGCTGGTTGCCGCCATCACCGGCTTTGCCATAATGCCCGCAGTCAGCAGGCACAGTATGAGGAGAAAGCGCTTCATGCGTCCTGTGCCTCCGCCTTTCGCCGCAGCCAGACGCACACCGGGCCGTCGTCCGTGTCGTGGATGCTGCCGGTAAACCAGCCCTCGCCCGCCGGGCCGGAAGGCTGCCACGCGCTGCAGTTGCCGGTTTTCCGGTAGTCCGACATCATCCAGTCCGGGACGTCGTTTTCCATCCAGGTGGTCGCCGCCTGCAGATGATGCGCGTTAAGCCAGGCCTCAAACTCGCCAGGCTGCGGATAATCATTGCCGCCTGCCGGCAGGAAAAAAGCAGGATGCGTCCAGCCGCCCCAGCGATCGCGCACGACCGGCTGAGCCGATATTTCAGCGGGGTGTGTCATAAGAGGAAATTCCGTGGTTGCG
>NZ_NHZE01000100.1:0-577 GCF_002207995.1 Pantoea sp. VS1 | reverse complement strand
CATAATGGCGAGGCGGCTGCCAAAGCTCACAATCGTCGCCACGCCGCGGGTCGCCCTGATGGTGGTGGTGTGGATTTCCTCCGGGTCGAAGCGGGCAAAAATGTAACCCGGAAAAAGGGGTTCCAGCCTGGCGCTGACGCGGCCGCCGCTCAGCCTTCTGTCGTGATACAGCGGCAGCCAGCTTTCCACGCGCTGGTTGGTGAGGTGCGCTTCTGCCTTCTTTTCCTGCGCGAACTTCGTTTTCAGTACGTACCACTGTTTCATCCGGACGCTCCTTCACTGGGGAATGGTGTCGCCGAGGCGCAGCTGGCTGGCCTGACGCAGAACTTCATCGGGGTTTAACACCGGCGCGCTGTTGCCACCGCCGTTGCTGACCGACTGGTTCGCTGCGGTCTGCTGCACTACCGGCTGCGGTGCCTCTTTCTGTGCCTTTTCGGCATCAGCGTCTTCTATGGTCTCCAGCCTGAAGCCCTTCTGGAACACCACGGTCACGGCGTTGCCGGCACCGATATCAATCACCGGGTGGTACTGCTCGGCGCGCTTAATCCAGTACTGGCTCAGCGTGTCCGCCGCCTTG
>NZ_NHZE01000099.1:0-831 GCF_002207995.1 Pantoea sp. VS1 | reverse complement strand
GTACAGCTGCGGGCTGAGACCGTGCAGTTTTTGTTGGCCATCAGCGTGCTGCAGTTGCCGGTTGAGCTGACCGGCACGATATAGGCGTCCGAGTACTGCCAGCAGGAGGCGCTCTGCGTATAGTCTTTGCCGTTCTGATTTACCGTCCGGCTCCCGCCCGGGTCGGTACACACCGTGCCTGCCGTGCCGGTAGCCTTTGATTTATCGAAGCCGCAGGACTCGCTCCAGACAACCGTTGAGGTAGTCGTGTCGCGCTCGGCCTGTAGTGGGAATATGACCTGGAAAACGTAATTGCCATTGCTGACAGCCCTGATCAGTCCATCACGACCGGTATCATAGTGACCGTCAGTGTTGTAACGCAGGTACAGCGAAACCGTCTGACCTTTAGTAACGCGCTGTGGCGATATCGCTGCGTCACCGTTACGGTTTGGTTTAGCCCTGTCCGTCTGAAAATCCAGTGCCTTAATTGAATACCACAGGCGATCGCCGGATTCCCCGTGGTAGCTGGGGCTTCTGGGGTAGGTAAAAGCCCAGGTTCCGCTGCTTACCACCCCATCATCCGGCACCGTAAAGTCGTAACGTACCCAGTAATTATCAAGGATAACCGCCGTTGAATTGGCCGCATTGAGAACTAACTGGGTGTTGTAAGTCTCACGCGATCCTGTGACCTGAATGCTTCCGGTCCGTGCACACGTCTGCACCTGTGCCACGTCCCGGTCGCAGCTGTAGTTCTCAAACACCGACTTTGACACCACTTTGGTGGTGCACTGCTGGTTCGTGCCGTCCACGATGGAGCCGCTGTTCGCCTCGGCGTTTTTGCCGTTCTGGATA
>NZ_NHZE01000001.1:0-2825 GCF_002207995.1 Pantoea sp. VS1 | reverse complement strand
GGCGGGTTCGTGTGAAAAATACGCGCTCAGATCGTCTGATGCAAGATAATTCGTTACAGACGCGCACGGTGCGCTGACGGGCAGGTGATGAACATCGTCAGGGATATAAAGAATTCAGGAGGATAGCGTTATTTAACAAGCCGCTTTTGAGATATGTAATTCCATCACACCCCACGCAAGATGTTATCTTGCAGTTTAGTTTTTTAAAAACAATAGGTTAATTTAATTTCGCGGCTGTTTTTGAGAGGTGTTAGTGAGATTGTGTGTTAATTAACACACAAATTGGTGCCGGATTGTGTGTTATCCCAGTGCTGAATTGTGTGTTATTAAGGTGCCTGATTGTGTGCTAATGCAGTGCTGTTTTGTGTGTCAATCCGGCACCGTAAGCGGCACTGCGGAGTGTGTTAATTGTGGTTATTATTTAAAAACATATAATTATGATATGAAAGTCACTTCGTGGTGCCGGATTGACACACATAAAAAAGGGCTGTAGTGCCGGATTGACACACATGAAAAACGGCTATGGTGCCGGATTGACACACATGAAAAACGGCCCTGGTGCCGGATTAACACACATAAAAACGATGTGCAGTGCCGGATTGACGCACCTTTCGGATTAAATGAACAGTGCCGGATTGACACACACTGAATCCGGGGTAAATAATAAGAGAAGGCGATTTTATCTGAATGCGGCCGCAGGGCCCGTACGGCAGAAAAGATAATTATCAATAAATAACAATGGCACGGTGTC
This sequence comes from Pantoea sp. VS1, assembly GCF_002207995.1. Taxonomy (NCBI): domain Bacteria; kingdom Pseudomonadati; phylum Pseudomonadota; class Gammaproteobacteria; order Enterobacterales; family Erwiniaceae; genus Pantoea; species Pantoea sp. VS1. Next base: position 2,074 of record NZ_NHZE01000001.1, on the reverse strand, counting down.
ATTAATACCCGTCCGACGAGGAAAGCCCGCATGGCACGCAGGAATATATATTTCAAGGAAAAAACTGAAAGGGAAGTACAGGAGCTTGTGCAGATTGAGCTGCAGAACGGCGCGACTCACGGTGAAGTTAACTTTTCCTCCGTGGTGAATGAACTCGTCGGTATCGGACTGATGGTGAAAAAACATCAGGGCGAGGGAAATAAATTCGACATGGAAGAGTTTAACCGCGACTTAATACGCCGCGTGGCGGGAACGCGTGAGGGGACCAGCATTATGATGGCCATGCTCACCGAAATGTATCTGCATCTGCGCGGAGAGTCCGGAGCGCAGGCGCTGGAAGAGATGATTGACCAGAACCTTACAGGTATGAGCACGGCCGAAGATAAAGCCGAAAGCAGGCATTTTATAAAGGAGGAGTAAACCTCTCCGGATTCTTATTCAAAGCCGGCAGCACGTCGCTGCCGTTTTTTTTACTTTCAGGTGCCCTGACTGCAGTCCGTCCGGAAGTGTACAGCTCACCACACCTGCACCTTATTCAGGTCATAGTGTCATCTTTTCATTTCATCCGGGCGCTTCTCAGTTTCTCTGAAATGAAAAGTCAGGGTTTGATTAAAAAGGGATGGTGAACGAAGTGGTTTTATTTAGAATGCCGTAAGCGCCCTGATTTCAGCTGTGAGCCCTGAACCCTCAGGCGACTTCGCTGCCGGTCTGAAATGCGGTATATTCCATCAATACACCGGGCTGATGAGTTATTATTTTTTTTGGCTGATTATGAAAGTCTGATATTCATAAGGGCATGATTAAATTCCGCCACGCGGGAATGCTTTACCACGTGGCGACCATGCCTTAAAGCAGTTTGCTGTTAAGTGAATAAAAAATGAAAGAAATTATTATTTATGAAATAAAGAGTATGGTGTCAGGCGCTGTTAATTACGAATCCTGCTGTTTACCTGCCAGCGGATTTTCCGCCACCACGACCTTTTCCAGAATGAACTCGTCAAATAAAATAGCCAGTTCGCGCAGCCGTCTTACCTCCTCATTCTCCGGCAGCTGCTGCTCCGTTAAATAATTCAGCGATGCCAGCAGGCGCTGCTGTATTTCCATGTTCACGCTGCGGCGATTAAAGCGCGCGCTGATTTCCATGTCCCGCCGTAAGTTTTCCGGAAAGCTGCTGCTGAACGCCGTGTTTTTACCGGGAATAAATGTTTTTTTATCTGTGTCTGCACTTTCATATTCGCTGGTTTCTTTCCGGATAATATCCAGACGTCCCTGAATAAACTCATCGAACAGCCTGGCCAGCGCAACCAGTCGCTGTCCCTCGTCGGTCTTAATCACGTGACGACGCGGAGAAAACTGCATCGACGTAATTAACCGGCTGATGATTTCGTCGTTGGTGGTATACCGCCGGACGCGTGCCGCCACGCGTAATTCCATCAGCAGGTTCTCCGGTAACCACAGTTTCCTGTACTGCATTTCCCCGCGGGCATATTTCCGTGGTCGTCCGCGACCGTCGGCCATCTTTTCTTTTACTTTCATGCGTTATCACCTCCCTACGAGGCTCACCCTGGACAGGCAGCAAGCGTACGCCACGCCCTTTCAGGATTAATCCTAAAAAGGAGCATGAGAGACTTTAAAAGTGTGATGTGCGTCACAGATTTTTTTTTTTTGAGAAAATGTACACTTACGGCGCGTTACGTCTGTTTACGTAAGTTGACATTCCCTTAACTCAAATCAAGGACTGCTCACCATGAAATCCCATGTCTTAACCCCCCTGAATAAAGGGGAGGTGGCGGTAGCATTGCCTGAGGGGTCCCCCTCAGCGCGCGGCTCTGTTATCGGCCATTTTACTGCCCGCTTTATGCCTGCCCTCCGCGCGCTTAACGCCGCGCAGAAGTCCGGCCCTGCTTTTCGCTTCACCCTGCTGCTGTGGGCACTGATGCTGGTCGTCACCGCTTTCCCGCACCTGGCCCACGCCACCGACCTGCTGAAAACGCAGCAGCAGGACGCCAGCGACACCTTCGGGCTGCAGAGCTCGGTGATGCGCTGGATATACTTTGCGGAAATCATCATCTCG